>JAVCCK010000025.1 GCA_030765525.1 Candidatus Lernaella stagnicola | reverse complement strand
TTTCCCTTTTACCCTTTGCCTGTCCTGTCTTCGACCCTGGGCTCAAACCGAAGGGAGCTTGTCGAAGGGAAAAATGCGGGACACGAAGGGTAATATTCGCGGTTTTGGGTCCAGGCACCGCCTGGCGTTGACTAGCTGCGAGGTCGCCTGCGACCAAACTAATAACTCAAGACTCACCGAATCCGGTTGCCGCGGCGCGGCGGGGCCATTACAATTTCGTTGTTCTGTTCCTTTGGGGGAAATCATGCTGCCTTGCAGATCATTGCCATCACCAACGAAGAAATGCCGGATGATGACGACGGCGACGACGACGACGAATCACCCGACGGTGCAAACGCTTCGGACGACGATGGCGGCGACGATAAAGGCTGCGGCTGCTCGTTATTTTAGATCTGCGTGAGACCTATCAGTGATTGCCTAGCGTGAAGTTATTCGAAGGGCTTGTTATTGAGTGCCTGGAATCAGCCGCCGCAACCGCCGCCGCCGTCATCATCGTCGGAGTCGCCGTCGTAGCCTTTAACCGACACGTCGCAGGCTGAATTCATGCACTCCGCGAAGTCGCCGCAGTTCTGCACATTCGGGCTGATCGAGCACTTCGTGAGGCAGTTCCAGTCCACGTTCGCGTTGTTCTCCAGGCACAGCGAATAGGCCAGCGCCGAGTCGGCAAAGCCGTTTTGATAGGGCACGGCGAAACCGCACTGGTCATACAGCAGCGAAAGAAGGTCTTCGCAAACGTCGAGTTCGTCGTCATCGTCGAGCGGTTCGCCGATGCACTCCTGCGCCTCTTCGACGCACTCTTGGAACGCGTCGCACGGATAGTTCTTGTGCCCTTCGCACGCGCCTTCGAAACAGAAGTCGTCGCCGGTGCACCACAGGCCGTCGTTGCACGCGAGCCCGTCGTTGGATGACCAGCCCACGGACAGTTGGCTCGGGTCACAGATTTCGCACGAGTTGTCGGGGTTGCGGTCGCCCGCCTTGTAGCAGACGTCGCCGACGAGGCACCCGTCGCAGGCGAAGGAATCAATCAACTCCTGGACCGTGCTGTTGATGCGTACCCCGTGGCAACTGCCCAGCGTAAGGACGGCGGCAATGGACCACACGCCGTCGTTATCGAAGTACATGGCGCTGCCGCTCTGACCGGGAATGCAGAAGTAGGGGTAGTCGTCGCCGAAGTGGTAGTTCACACGCATCATGCCCGAAGTGACTTCCACGACACGGTTTTCTTCCCACCACATCTCGTCGCCGGTGTACCCGAAGTCGCCCGGATAACCCGCGGTGTGGAACTCCCGTCCCATATACCAGTTGGCGCTGGTCGTATAAAAGCTATCCATATAGCCGGTGTTGTCGCCGAAGGGCTCGACGACGATCGCCGCGTAGTCTTTCGTGTAGTCCTGATAATTCGTCCAACCGGTGTTGGACGCCCAATTGTGCGCGTACGCCTGGCCAAAGGGCTTTTGGCCGCTTTCCTCAGCCGGGATGACGATGATGTCGTCCGGAAAACCGCCGAAATCGTGGTTGTAGATGCAGTGTCCAGCCGTGAAAACCGTCGACGAATTCTGAATAAACGCGCCCGAGCATCCCGCGTACATGTCGTCGTAACGCATGTACAGGTGAACCACCGAACTGTAGGGGAACTGTTGGGTGTTGTTGATCTTGCTCGGCCCGCCGGTTTTTTCTTCGGCGAAAACGGGCAGGGGATTGCCGGTATCAATGTCGTATCCCAACTCCGCCAACGGCGGCCGCTCGGCTTCGTTGTATTTGAAAACCCATCGAACCGATTCGTCGGAGACCGGCGTGGCCATATCGACATTCGGGAAGGGCATCGGTTCAACGTTGGTTCGAAGCCACTCGATGAATTCAGGCGTGAGTTCAGGCCTCTCGTCCGCGGCGGCGACACAGGGAATGGCGAGAATTGCCAATAGGGCCAGACAAGCCGCGACGGCGGGCCAACGGTGGAATTTCATGCTTCATCAACCTTTTCCGGACACACCGGATGCGTGCCCGCGCGTGGACCCTCGACCAGCCGACTACCAAGCACCCACCGGATCCCGACTTGATCCGGCGAGTTGACAGGGGAGTGTAGCGATTCTTCATTGGGGAATCAAGCAACCTCCGACGGCGACAAAACGCCTGATATCGGCTGCCAAAAAAGGGCAAAACGACGTTTTTCTTGGCGTCGCGAGAGTCATTATCAGGAGGTGGGAATCCGGAAAAACGTCGTTGCGGGCGCTTTGTACGGGGAGCCCTTACCTGAAAAAGCTAGGTTATTCCATATCTTGCGGACGGTCTTGACGTGACTCCCAGTCAAAAATTGTTCCTCTGATGCAAATTGGTGACAAATATTGTCACTTAGCGCCCCACTAATCGGTTAGTTACTTTGACTGTAGTATTCAGATGAATTGATTGCTGCTGCATAATTGCTTATTTTTCATGAGTTTGAACGACTGCTCACATACGGGAAAAAAAACGGTATCCAATTTGCATTATTCTTCGTGTGTGGGAGGGTTTTGGAGGACGCAACCCCCGGCCTTCGGGCCGGGGGTCCTCCAATTTTTTATTTAACCGCAGGCCGCTCCAACGCACGTTTCTCCGATAACGGTTTTTGCATGGTTTCGTTGACTGTGGGAAAAACCACGGTCGTTTCACGCACCGGCGACTCACCGAAACCGTAGCGAAGAACCTTGCCCGCAAACGCGCGCAGGCGCTCGAGATCCCATACATAGAAATACACGCCGCCGGGGAACGAGCCTACTTCTTCGATGGCCGCGTCGCCGACAAACATACGCAACGCCGGCGCACGATTCACCGGGAAGCGGCCGTGCACGCGCACCAGGTACGCTTCGCTGATTTGCTTTGTCCCGCCGTTCGGCAGCGGGATCACGTGCGGGTCCTCGAGCGTGACGCGCGCCACATCCATCCCCGTGCATTCGATGTCGGCTTGCTGCGCGACAGCAGTCGCCGCGAGCATCAGGAGGACCGCCAGGCATATCTTCGATTTGGAAATCATCGTCTATTTCCTTCTTAGAATTCGGTGAACTGAATTTCGTCGATCCCGATCAAACCGGACTCGCTGCGGTCGAAGGTCAACACGACTTCCTCCACCGCCGCCGGGTCGACCGGCGAGCCGCCGTCGAAATCCTCCAGCGGAATACGCACGGTTTCCAGTACCGTCATCGACGTGTTGTAGCTGGTGCCCAGTCGTACGTGGCACTGCGAGACAAGTTCGCGGTAGTCCGAGGCGTACACCGGGTCCGATGTCACGCCGTCCACGACGATCGATACCGACACATCCTGCGCCGTACCGAATACGTTGTACTGGTCGCTCGACTCGTAGAGTTGCCCGATGCGCAACGCCAGCATGTCGGCGTCGAGGGGAATGCGCAGCGTGTCGGGAAGCTGCACGGTGTAGGTCGCCACGCCGGCGTCCCACGCGAGAATGTGACCGTCGGTTTCGCCGACGAACTCGCCGTACGCGCCGCTGCCGGTCATGGCCTGCTCGTTACTGATGACGAAACCGCTGGCGACATTCGCGCCGCCGGGAATGGAAGTCGTGGCCGGGTCGTTATCCTCTTCGTAATGGTTCAGCCACGTTCGCGTGTGATTCTGGTACTGGCGTGACAGAACGACGTCGTCGGGAAACGAGTCGAACTCGATTTCGCCCGCCGCCATCATGCGGTAGCAGCGCCGCCCCTGCAGCGTCCAGCGGAACCAAGCCGTCGTAAACAACTTGGCGACCTGTTGCTGGTCGGCCGCGGCGATCAGCGGCGTCGTCGAATACCCGACCGGAAAGGGATCGCCGCCCGGCGCCCAAATGGTGTTGAACTGGCCGTGGTTGCCGCCCTGGATGAACAACAAGCCTTTTTCGCCCGTCGTTTCTTCGGCGACCGGCAAGGCGCGGTCGTAGGTTTTATGGCCCTGGAAATTGGAGACGTCGCCGTCGTGAGAGCCGTGCATCACGAAGTAATCGGCGTTTTCTATCGTCACCAGTTCCGGGAAGAGCGTGCCGAGTTGGCCGTCCACCGGCGCGATCGCCAAGACCGAACGGATGTGAAAACCAAAATCGTGCAGGGGGTCGGCGGGATTGTGCAGCGTCGTGTTGTAGAGCCATGCCGTCGCGGCGCCTTCGCCTCCGCGACTGTGCCCGGCCAGACCGATGCGGTTCATTTTGATCTTGCCGTACAGCGGGTGCGACGGATCGCGGTTCCATTCGCGGAAAAGCTGCAAGTGCCGCAAGAGCACGATGCCCCGCGCGTCCATCTCGCCGGAGACCCCGCCGTTGAGAAAATCTTCCTCGATCGACACGGCGATAATCCCGTGCGTCGCCAAGTGCTCGGTGAGATAGCCGTAGCCCGGGTAGGAGAGCTCCTCGGGGCTATGGTTGCCGTGCACGATCAGCACTAGGGGGAAGGGGCCGTCGCCATCCGGGTAATGCCCCAGGCCGTGCAGGGGAACCGCGCTCATGGGGATGCCGCGGACCCAACGCACGTAGAAAGCGGGCGTCCGGAAATAGGGCAGGACATTGGTTGTTTGGGCGTCGGGGTCGTTTTCATCGCCGTATTCCCAGGCCACGACGGAGTACGCCCCCGCATCGTCCGGGTCTTCCAGCGTTGTGCAATCGTCCGGCGTCGTGTCGTCATCATCGTTGTCGTCATCGTTGTCGTCATCGTCGTCATCATCGTCATCATCGTCATTGTCGTCGTTGTCATCGTCGTCGTCATCACCGGTGGTGTCGTCGTCCACTGGGGACGTGTCGTCATCGTCATCGTCGTTGTTGTCGTCATCGTCGTTGTCATCGTCGTCGTCGTCGCCGCCGGTGTCGTCATCGATGGACGTATCGTCATTGTCGTTATCGTCGTCGTCGTCGTCGTCGTCATCGCAGGCGAGGCCCGCGGCGAAACCCAATAGCAACAACCCGGCCAGCAGTAAGATGAAGGGAACGCATTTCATGATCAGCCTCCTCGCAAGATGCTGTATTTTCAGACGACGGGCCGCGGAAGGCAAGCGGGCCTTGGCAAAGGGTTAGGGACCCGACCGCGACCGAGCGCGATCTTCAGCAAACTGTAGCCGGTCTTGCCGTTGATTCGTCCGGCGCGGGCCATGCAGATTTCCTTGGAACTTCCTTGACCGCTTCGTGGCGCGCCGCTAAGATGCGCCGGGTCTGGAAATCCAAGGGGGAAATGTGCGCCAAACCGTCTTACTGATCATCTGCCTGGCCCTGATTCTGGCCGTGGCGCCCGCTTGCGACAATGTGCCGGACTACGCCGGTGAAGGTGGCGTTTTGGACAACCCCATCGGGTTGGCCATCAATTGGCCGTACGCGTACGTGACCAACGCCAACTTCGACCTTTCCGACGACAAGGTCGGATGGATTTCGGTCATCGATCTCCCGACCGCCCTGGTGGAACGCAAGCGCGCCGTCTTGCGGCACGTTGAGACCAAGCCCTACCTGGCGAAAATCATTTTAAATAATGATAAGAGCCGGGCTTTCGTGGCCGACCGGCGCAGCAACCACGTGCGAATCTTCGATCTTTCCAAACCGGGCTTCCCGGAGCAAATCGACGTCAAGCCGAACGATGAGGGCGTGCAGGGTATCGAAGTGGCGCGGCAGCCCTACGGTTTGGCGCTGACCGCCGACGGCAAAACCCTGCTGGCGGCCTGCATCGGCAGCGGCGATGTGTCGATCGTGGACGTCGAAAACCGGAAGCTGATCCGCAACGTGCGCCTGGCCGCAGGCATCACTGAAGTGAAAATCCAACCGGGCACCAATCACGCCTATGTTACGAATCAGGACCTCAACGCCATCACCGTGATCGAAGCGGATACCGGCGCCTTCCTGACCGCTTTCGGCGCATTCGGCGGCTTTAGCCTGTTCGGCTTCGATTTTCGCGGGTTGGACTTCACGCCCGACGGCAAGTCGCTGTTTGTCGCCTCGCGCAGCCCCAGCGCCGTGCTGATGGTCGACACCGATAAGCTGCCCCTGCAGCCGGACCGCGCCGTGCTGCGCATCCTGCCCTCCGAAGACGCCCCGATCGACGCGGAAGTGCGGCCCGACGGCTTAGAAGCCTGGGTCACGAATTACGACGATAATTCAATCATGGCTTACGACGCGCTCACCGGACGCTTACTGGGCGCGATGGATACCGGTGCCGGTCCGACAGATATCGCCTTTTTCGAGAATCCGGAGAACCCCGGTTACTACTACGCGTTGGTCGCCAATTTCCTCAGCCACAACCTCACGCTACTCGACGCGATGACCAAAGAAGTCATCTGGTCGATACCGTAATGGGGACGATGATGAGCGCCGGCCGGACAACTACGATCCTGATGATACTGCTCGCGCTGTTGCTGCTGATGATCGCCTGCGGCGACGATTACCAACCGGAAGAGGTGAAAGAGCATTTCTTCGGCCCGACGCGGCTCGCCGTGCATCCGGACGTGCTGCAGGATGAGGGTCCGCTGCTTTACGCCGTCAACACCTGGGGTGGCAGCATGACGATTATCAGGGTTGTCGGGTACGACATCATCAAGGACCACAGCCTGGACCCCTACAATCCCGACGTCATTTGGTTGGGCAAGGCGCCCCACGACATCGTGATCACGCCCGACGGCGGCACGCTGTACGTAACCGACGCGTTGCGCGACGCGGTGCGGCTCGTCGATCCGGAAGATCCTTGGACGGTCAGCGAATTGGATTTGGAATTCGACGGTGCGCGGCTGGACGTCGTGCCGCCGGTCATCGACCGCGATACACTGGAGTTCACGACCCCGGAAGTCTGGCGCGAACGGCCGGAAATCTGGTTCATGGACGGCGCCAACGACCGCCTCGTGGTGTGGGACCACGCGGCCATGGAAGTGGCCGGCGAAGTGGCGTTGCCTTCCACACCGGTCGAAATCGAAGTGAGCGTGGACGGGCAAAGCGTGTTTGTCACCAGCGTGGATGGGATGCTGCGGGTCGTCGACGCCGCCGCCCAGGCGCTGACGGACATCGAAGTGTTTCTCGGCGGCAAGCCGGGGGCCATCGCGGAAAACTCCGACAACGACGATTTGTACGTGTTGAATATCGATCCGCCGCAACTGCACATCATCGACCGCCGCGACTGGCAGCAGACCGACGAGGAAATTTATTTCCACGCCGCGCTTAACGACATGGCCCTCTCCACCAGCGGCGCCTACGGCTTTGTGACCAGTGACGACGGCTTCCTGTATTACTTCTTTCCCCGCCAGCGTCGCGTGTGCGGTTCCTCCTACGAACCGCCGCGCTTTTTCGACAAGGGACCCAATAGCAATCCGGAGTTGACCGACATTCAAACCAAGGACTGCCTTACCAGCGAAGAAGAGTGGCGGATCAGCTACCTGCAAAGTATCGATGCCTGGGAAGTGGAGGGGACCTCCAGCGGCCTGCAGTTCACCTATGCCGCGACCGGGCAGGCGTACGCCAGCGACCGCGACGAAATTCGCTTCGTCATTCGCGCCGGTGATCGCGCCCCCTCCGACGGCGACACCTTCCGCCTCTTCACCGACAGCGGCGAACCGCCGGTACCCATCGGCACCGTGCCCCGTGGCGTCATCGTCTCTCCGGTGGCCGACGACGAAGAATTCTTCGGCGAAGACCGAGTCTTTGTGGCCGATCCGGGCACGAACTCGGTCACCCGTCTCATTACGTTTGAGACTGATAATCGCAACATCATCGACTAATTAGCTCTTGTTGACCGCCCCGTAACTAGCCTACTCTGGAACCACGGAATAACTTTGCCATGGGAGTGCAGTGTGGCCGCGAAAATCACCGTGCTCGTCTTGTGCGACGCCGATCCCGACCGACCCGATTACGGCGGCCGGCGATTCGACCAGCCCGGCCCGCTGACGTGGCGCGGCCTGCGCGAAGGCGTACCGCGATTACGCAGCGAACTGCACGGCCTGCGCGATCACCAAGGGCGCGAACTACCGATATTGTGGGTTTTACGGGCCGACGAACAAATCGCCGCCTGCCACGGCGATCCCGGGTGGCAACTTCAAGAATTCGCGGATCTCTGGACCGAACTACAGGACGCCGGGCACGAAATCGGTTGGCATCCGCACCACTGGCGATGGTCGGACGAACACGACTGCTGGTACCAGGAAACGCGCGACACCGCATGGCAGCGAGCGAATCTCGAACGCGGCGCGGCGGCCTTCGATACACCCCCGCGCTTTGCCCGTATGGGGTGGTACGCCATGAACGACGCCACCATGCAGGCCATGCGTGACTTGGGCGTCGAGATGGACCTCTCGGCCATGCCGGGATTGCGTCACCCCGGCGGCGTCGACAAACGCGGCACCCATTTCGCCGGCGAGTACGATTGGTCGCGGTGCAGGCACGGTGCCTACCGCCCGCATGCGGCCGATTACCAAAGCCACGCCGTACGCCCCTCGGGGTTGATCGAAATGCCGCTGACGACCATCGAGTCGGCCGCGGTCCGGACGATGTATACCGTGCGGTACCTGTTGCGCGGCGGCAGCGGCATGACCGGGCGTTACACGTCGATCAACATCACCGCCCATCATGCGATTTTTTCGCTGATGATGCGCCACGTCCTGGCGCAGGCCGAAAAGCGCGGCCACGCCACGCTGGCGGCGTATTTTCATCCCGATGAACTGCTGGGAATGGGGCCGGCCATGGTCGATCGGCCTCTCTACCACGCGCGACATGTCGGCGACAATTTGCGCAACCTGGTGGCCGGTGCGGCCGAGCGCGGCATGGGCGTGGAGTTCGTGACGGCGACGGAAATGCTGGCCCGCCTGCAGGAACGGTTTCAGCGTGAAGCCGAGAACGCGCCGCCGATCTTCCCCGTTGGGAAAAGACAGCTCGGTCGCGCCGTCAAGCTCGCCCGCGAGGTTTTCAACGTGAGCGAAAGCGATCCCGATTTCGCCGACCGTTTCCGTTGGAAGCACACCGTGTGGTCGGCCAAGGGACCGTGGATTTCGGCGGCGGGTCCGAAGACCGTGCCGGTCGGCCAATACCCCTCGCTCGCGTTGCGAACGTGGTTTTTCGATCGCGAGGTGCTCAGCGCCCACTCGTGCGACACCGCCGTGTCGGCTTCGGCGCAAGGCAAGGGGTTGCTCGGACATCTCGCGCGAACTCAGTACGACCGCCTGCGTGAGGCCGACTTCGCCTTCGCCTGGGCATTTCCCAACCAGCGCATCCATCCGATTCGTACCAAAGGCTTGGCCTGGACGGACGTGGCATCGTTTCCTTTTATGTTGCGCCCGCTGGATGTCAAAGCCGTGCTGAGCGGCGCTTTGGGGAAGGGGCTGGCCGAGATGCTGGGACCGGTGGCGGCGGCCATGTGGCGGCGTATCGCACCCGAGCGCGACGCGGGCGCCCCCCTACGTCTGGTGCCGGTGGAACGTTTCGGCGTTGCGGCCGATGACATTTGGGCGCAAACCCGCGAGCGCTTGCGGATTGCGGTCGTGAGAGATGCCGCGGCGCTGAACGCACGGTACGCGCAAACTCCGGGCGCACCTTACCGGCTGTATCACGTCGAAGTGGAAGACGCGGCGGTGGGCGTGGTCGTCACGCGTCTGCTGCCCAAGCGCGGCCTGTTGACCTACGCGATTTGCGAAATGCTGCTGCCGGAAGAACACTTGCACCTGGCTGACGACGTCGTGGCCTTGCTCATCCATGAGGCCCGCGAGGCGGGCGCACAGGTTGCCGGGGCGTTGTGCTTCTCGCATCAGCCGGAACACCGCGCCTTCACCCGCAATGACTTCGTGTCGGTGCCGACGCGCTTTCACCCGGAGCCGACGTACTTTTGCGCCTACCCCCTGCTGCCCGACAACCAGGCCGAAGCGGTCAACGACGCTGAGAACTGGTACTTGACCTGGGGCGACCAGGACACCGTGTGACCCCACAAGGAGCCGCCGCTTGAACACCGCCTTCCGCCGCGTTGCCCTCCGCGTTTTCATGATCTTCCTGATCGCGGTGTCGTTGGGTTTCGTCGTGTGGCAAATCAGGCTGGGCCGATCGCAACTCGCGGCGCAACCGTTGACGGTGTCGCCCGGGCTGCTGGCGGCGAGCCTCGCTGTGTTGCTTGTGAATTTCCTTCTTGTCGCGCTCGTGTGGCGGGTCGTTTTTCGAGACCGGGGCGAGAGCGTACGCCTGCGGGACACCTTCGCCATCATCTACGCCGCGCAGTTGGGCAAGTACGTGCCGGGCAAGGTTTGGCTGTTTCTCGGACAAGTGTTTTTGGCCGAGCAGCTTGGCTATCGCAAGGCGACGGCGCTCACGGCGACCGTTGTGCAGAACATCAGCGGCTCGATCGGCGCGGTGATCGTCATCGCGGTCAGTCTGCTCGGAGCCGGATACGACGCGTGGCTGTTCTGGGTGTCGCTGGCGGTGGCGGCGGTGGGTTGGGCGGCGCTGATCGTGATGCCGGTGCGTATTGAGCGTTGGGTGAACCGCTGGCGCGAGAAGCGCGGCAAAGAAGCGATCGTGCTCGTGGTCAGTCCCGGCGCGGTGGCGCGCACCGTGTTGCTGATGACCGCGGCTTGGGTCGTGCATTGCGCGGCCTTCGTGCTGTTGGTCGCTTCCCTGCGGCCGGTCGGCTGGACCGACGCGTGCCGACTCGCCTTAGCCTACAACTTCGCCTATCACGTCGCGTTCTACGTGCTGATCGTGCCCGGCGGCATCGGCGTGCGCGAAGGCGCGCTGACGTGGCTGCTCAACGACCGCTTCGGCGCGGGCTGGGCGGGGATCGTCTCGGTCGTGCAACGCCTTTGGTTCACCGCGGCGGAATTGATCGCGTTCGCGATATCCCTCGCGTTATTGGGCGGCGTCGTTCGTCGCAAGTTGTGGCGGCGCAAAAAAGAAGTGGCGTGAATCAAGGCGATTCCGGTGCGTGCATCGTGGCGCCGCTGACGCTACACGCTCAGAAAATTGAGACTGAGTAGTAAAAACCGTGAGCAGCAGTTCGTCGGGCGCGACTCACCGAAAAAGTAAAATCTTTCGACATCAGTGCTTTAGCAATCATCGCGGATAGCGGCACCAATTTTGCAGAAAAATAGTCCGACCACCCCTGTGCCCGGAAGTGACGGTGTCGGGTCGGCAACATGGGCCAAAGACATGGAGAATTTTGTCATGGATAAGAGGAAAGGTGCGCTTGGAATTGTTTTGGCATTACTTGTTTTCATTCTTTGTTTCGGCTTTTTGTTCGCCGTTTCGTGTGACAACGACGACCGAAACAAGGAGGAGGCCGACGACGACGGCAATGGCGACGACGACAGTTGGTCTAGCGACGACGACGGCTATGGCGACGACGACGGCTATGGCGACGATGACGGCTATGGCGACGATGACGGCTATGGCGACGACGACAGTTATGGCGACGACGATGGCTATGGCGACGACGACTCATGGGGGGACGACGACGATAATGATGACGACAACGACACCTGGGGGGACGACGACGATGATGATGATGACGACACGACTCCGAACCTGCTCGAATGTCCCGAACCGGGGCCCCCGGTCTCACTGTTCCTGTCGGCGGACGACTCCAACTCGCAGGCCTCGCCGGTAATTGCGCGGACGATCATTCGCCAGGGCGATTTGCCGCCGGCCGGGAAGATTCGTACGTACGAGTTTACCAACTACTACCAAATCAACTATCCGGCACCCGATTCAGGGCGCATTCGGATCGTGCCGCAGTTGCGCGAAAATCCCGAGGCGCAGTTTCCCGGCGAGTACATTCTGCAGATCGGCGCCCAGAGTCGATTCCAGAGGCGCGACCAAGGACGCCGGGTCAACGTGGTCTTCTCGATGGACACCTCCGGTTCGATGCAAGGGGAGCCGATCGGCCTGCTGCGCGACGTCGCCCGCGCGATCACGGGGCAACTGCGGGAGGGCGATATCGTTTCGATCGTCGATTGGGATTCCGTACCCAACGTCGCGCTGTCCTCGCACCCGGTGAGCGGGCCGAACGATCCGGTTGTGCTGGCGGTCATCGACGACTTGCAGTCCGGCGGGTCGACCAATCTGCACGCCGGCCTCGTACGGGCGTACGATCTGGCGACGGCCAACTATCTGCCGGCCGGATTGAACCGCGTCGTGCTGATCAGCGATGGTCAAGCCAACACGGGCAATACCGACATCGACATGATTGCGGCGCACGCCGAGGACTCCGAAAACGAGGGCATTTACCTTGTCGGAGTTGGAGTGGGCGAAGCGTACAGCTACTACCACGACACGCTGATGGACGAGGTGACCGACGCGGGTAAGGGCGCGTATTTATATATCGACGCGACAGCCGAAGCGAACAAGCAGTTCGGCGAGCGGTTCATGGAAAACATGGAACTGGCGGCGATGAACGTGCGCGCCGAACTCGTGATGCCCTGGTACTTGCTGATGACCGATTTCTATGGCGAGGAGGTTTCGCCCAATCCCGAGGAAGTCGAGCCGCAGCATCTGGGTCCGAACGACGCGATGGTCTACCACCAGCATATCGCACCCTGCGATCCGCAGTATTTGAACGACGCGGACGAGATCATCGCACGAGCGCAGTACGTACACCCGACCACGCGGGAGTCGATGATTTCGATTCGGCGCGGCACGATCGCAGAGTTGCTTGCGGCTCCGGCCGACCAGCTTATCAAAGGCGACGCGATTGTCGCCTACGCTGAAGCGCTCAAGTTCATCTGGGAACATCAGTACGGGCCGGAAGCGCTGGCGGAATGCCAACGGGTCAAGGCGAAGGTCGCGGCGGCGGCGGAGTTGCTGTCTGACGCCGAACTCGACGAGATCGTCGGGCTGCTTGCGGAGGTGGAAAACATCCTCGATTAGCAGCGGCGTGTCGAGAACACTACAAAAAAAGCGCGGCCTGCGGGTCGCGCTTTCTGTTTAATAGACGCGCCGGGGTAGTCGGCAACAACGTGGTCGTCACCGTCAGGGAAAGCGGCGCGAACCCGATCATCAGCGCAACAGGCGGTCTTTCGAAAAGGTCGGAACTAGATCCGTATTTCAATATCGGATATCGGATACGCCACGCAGGCATGAATGTAACCGTAATGCCGATCCGATTCGCGCAAGCCGACGTAGGGCGGCATGTAGACTTCGCCCGCCACCAGTTTGGTTCGACACGCGCTGCACTCGCCCGAGCGGCACACCGCCGGCACGACGATGCCGTGGCGTTCCAGCGAATTGATCAGCGGCTCCCCGGCGGCGGCTTGGATCACCGTACCGTTGACGCGAACGGCGAATTGCTTCGTCGCTTTCAGTCGCTTCGGCCAGCCCGGCATTTTCGTCACGTCGGCGGGCGGTCCGTACAACTCCCGTTTGATCTTGTGACGCGGCACGTCCAGTTTCGCCAATTCCGGCGCCACGAAATCGTACATGGCGTTGGGGCCGCACAGATAGAATGTCTTGCCCGCGACGCTGCCGACCGCCTGACCAATCACCTTGGCCGTGATGAAACCCTTTTTGCCGCGGTAGCCCTTGGGCGGCTCGCTGATCACCGGCACGTACGTGAAGCGATCGTTACCCTTGGCCAGCGCCTTCAGTTCCTTGTCGAAAATCACGTCGCGGGTTAGGCGGCTACCGTAAAGGAGCGTCGCCGACAGCGGCCAGCCCTTCGCCGCTTGATCGCGCAGTATGCTCATGAAGGGCGTGATGCCGCTGCCGCCGGCGATGAACACCAACTCGCCGCCGTCGATGAGAGGCTCGTGATAAAGCGACCCGGCCGGGCCGGTTGTCTCAAAGGAATCGCCGACCGCCACCGTTTTCAACAGGTGTTGGGAAACGAAACCCTGCGTCGTGGCGCGTATCGTCAAATCCAGGTGCTCCTGGTTCGGGGCGCTGCTCATGCTATACGGGCGGCTGGTGCGCACTCCGCCGATCGTGACGAACCAGTTGACGTATTGCCCGGCGCGGAACGGCGGCATCGGCTCGTCCACCCGCACCAGACGGAAGGTTTTGGTCGTAGACGTTTCCTTGATGACGGCCGTCACCCGCAAGTGCATGCGTTCGGGGTGCAGCGCCGCCACCGTGCGGGTGAGTTGTTGCCGGTACTCGGGCGCGGTGAAGTCGACGCCTTGTCCCCCCTGGCGCAGTTGCCACTGCTCTATCACGGTTTTCGGATACTGGCCGAGATCCTCCAGGATGTGTTTGACCGAGCGCAGCATGGTCACGCTCCTTTCCCGTAGCGGCGTTGGCGCATAAGCACCATTTCGCCGGCAAAGCGGCCGGAGGTCATCGCCGGTTCGAAACCGCCCCCAGGCGGCGTCCAGGCCCCGACGAAGAAGAGCCCGGGCAGGGGGCCCCAGTGCGGTTGCCGCAGGATGTGCGCGTTGCTCGGCGTCTGGTCGAAGCCGTAGATGCTGCCACCTAAGGTGCCGGCGTAGCGCATGTTGGTCACCGGCGTGGAGACTTCGATCACCTCGCAGTTCCGGCGCAGGCCGGGAAAGACCTTTTCGGCCATGTCCAGCATGGCGGCGCCGATGCCGTTTTTGACGTCCACGTAGTCGCGCGGCGCGATGTCGTGCCACGGTTCGCCGTAGTAAAGCGAGGTGAGCACGGCCATCGTGGTGCCCGGCGGTGAAACATCCGGCAACACGGAGTTGTAGGCGGTCATCGCGATTTGTCCCGGCGCTCCGATGGTGGACATGCGGCGGTAGTGTTCGTCGTAATCGTAATTGATGTTGAGGAAGCACTCGTGGTCGTGCAGTCCCAGTTCTTCGGCGGGGGCCGCCAAACCCAGATAGACGTTGACCGACCCGGCGGCGACGGCGCCGGCCTGCATACGCCGCCAGAACTTCGCCGGGACGAGTTCGGGGTCAATCATATCGCGGCAGGTGGTGATGGGGCTGGCGTTGGACACGACGTTGGGCGCAAAGAACTCTTCACCGTCTTGGGTGACCACACCGCGCACGGCGCCGTCTTCGAGGAGGATTTTTTGCACGGCGCAATTGAATTTCAGTTCGCCGCCCAACTCGGTGAACCGTTCGACGAAAGCGTTGGATAAATCCTGTGAGCGACCTTTGACGTGAGCGGCGCCGTGGTCGAAGTAGGAATTGAGTATCGCGGCATAGAGCAGGAAACTGATGCGCGAGGGGGGCAGGCCGCCGTATCCCCAAAGCTGTGAGATCACGCACTGCGCTTGGAGGTCCTTGACGTGACGTTCCAGCACCTGGCCCCAGGTGGCCATGGAATATCGCAGCATATGGGATGAGTTGAAGGGGAGCTTGGCGATCAGACTCGGCGAGATTTTCCCCATCCCCAGCTTGATGAAGTATTTCATTTCGCGACCGACGGCTTCGACTTCGGCGAACAGGCTTTCGATGCCGCGGCGCTCGTGAGGGAAGTTTTCTATCAACTTCTTGACGAAGCCGGCGCGATCGACCGGCAGCGTGATATCCAGATCGTCGAAGATCGACCGATAGAAATCGGGGATCTGCACGAACTCCACTTTTTCATACACGCCCAGGTAGTCGAGAAAACGACCCAGTGGCCCCAGTTGGTCGCCTCGTCCCAGGCCGGAAAGTTCGTGCAATGCGACCTCGAATTCGAAGCGGCCCCGGACAAAACTCGTGGCGTAACCGCCGGGAACGTTGTGCTTTTCCAATAGGAGGACCGATAGCCCGCGCTTGGCCAGGTAGGTCGCCGCGGCAAGACCGCCCAGGCCGGCGCCGACGACGATGGCGTCATGCGTGCGTTTCATGGAAGCATCTCCTTTGGCTTGATTGGGGATCGAACGGTAACAAATCCGGGAGTCGGACGCAATTGTCGCGAGCCCCGGTCACGTCGTAGCGACTATTGCTAATAGTCGGGAATGTGTTCTATAAAGTTTTTGTACATCAGTGTTCTGCCAAAACCCGAAGCCCCACACCGCCGACCTCGGTTCATTGGCCGAAGTCGAGACAGCGTACCGGATGGATCTGGTGCGGAAGAAGTGAAGATACACCAGCGAAAGGGGTTGTCTATGTCACGTGCGGCCGCATGGGAAAATCGCCTGGTTGAGCTATCTACGGACTTGATACTGGTTGTCGACTTTGACGCGGTGATCCTCGAGGCTAATCCCGGCGCCAAGGACGTGCTGGGGTACTCGGCGGACGAACTGCGAGGCATGGAACTGTTTTCGTTGGTGCATCCCGACGATTTACCCGCCACAATCCAATCCTTTGAGCACGTGCAGACCGGACAGTTGGAGATGAATTTCGTTAATCGGTTTCGGACCAAGAGCGGTTCGTATCGATGGATCAATTGGAATGTCGTGCCGGACATGCCAAACAAAATGAATTACGCCGTCGGCCGCGACGTTACCGAGCAGCGGCAGGATCATTTGACCGCCCGCCAGTTGGGCAGCGATTTCGACCGCGAAGCCAAACTCGCGAGTCTCCGGGTCATGGCCGCTGGGGTCGCGCACGACTTCAATAATGTGTTCACATCGATTCTCGGCTATCTGAAATTACTGAGCGTCAAAACGACGGGCGAAGTAACTTGGCGGTACGATATCGAGGAAATCCGCCGCTTGACCGAGCAGGCTTCCACCTTGTCCTACCAGTTGTTGTCGTATGCGGGCCTTGTCTGGTCGGCCAAAGAGCAGGTGGACATTAACGAGTTGCTTGGCGAAATGAGCCCCGAACTGGAGTTCACCGTTTCCAAAAACGTCAATCTGGTCGTCGAGTCGGGGGAGGACCTGCCGGAGATCGCCGCCGACGTGAATCAGATGCGGCAGGTGGTGCTCAACCTGCTGGTCAACGCCGTGGAAGTCATCGGCGAGGAACCCGGGAATGTCACCATCAAGACCGGCAAGGTTACTGCCGGCAAGGGATTCTGGCGCGCCCCGGAATTGCGTGGCGCGGGCGACACCGGCGAGTACATTACGATTACCGTGATCGACGACGGGCCGGGCATCGAACCGGCTCTACAGGGACGGGTTTTCGATCCTTTCTTTACGACCAAACCGTTGGGACGCGGGCTTGGGCTGGCGCAAGTGTTGGGTATCGTGCGGGCTCATCACGGCGTTGTGATGGTCGAAAGCAAAGAAGGACACACCAAATTCCAGGTCATTCTGCCGTGCTCGGACGCGGAGTCGCCGCGACCCCGGATCACCAGGGAAGAATGCGCCACAGGTCAGGGCAGCACGATCCTGGTTGTTGACGATGAGGTTTCGATCTGCGATGTCGTCGGTTATGTGCTGAGCAACGCCGGCTACGAAGTGCGTAAGGCGAAAAACGGCATGGAGGCGTTGGAGGTTTTCACCGAAGAAGGGCTCGCGATTGATTTGGCGCTGATCGATTTTCGCATGCCGTGCCTGAATGGATTCGAAACCAGCACAAAGCTGCGCGAGATGAAAGCCGGGCTGCCGATCATCATGGCCAGCGGTTACCCGCGCGATATCGTGCCCGACGACTTTTTCAGCATGCCGTGCACCGCGTTTCTGCAAAAGCCCTTCAAACCCGAAGAATTGCTCAAGCTTATCGAGGAGATGCTTGGCGATGCGGAATCCGCCGCCTCAGCGTCGCCCCAATAGCGAGGAAATTTCTTCCCGTCCAAAACGATAGATTCGGGCGCGATCCATCACGAAAAGCTCGCCGCGGCTTTCGCTCCACAACACTTTTCGAACGCGGGTGCCGACATGAAATATCGTCGTGCTCCGGCCGGTGGCGGCGTCAACGGCATGCACTTTTCCGCTGAAGTACTCGGGCGCAAATAACGTGTCGAGCGACGGCGCGTAGCTGATATGCGCGACCATCGGCGCGGCGGGCAGGGATCGAATGGGATTGAAATCGCTGCCCAGCACGTCAATGACGCCGCTCAGAGGACGCGCTACGAAGAGATGACGCTTCCGAGCGTCAATCGCCAACCCGGCTGAGAAAAACCCCACTGTTTCAGAGAGCGCCGTCGCGGCGTTTTCGCCGATCAAAACGCTATAAACGCGGCTGCCGCCGCTCATGTCGCTCAGGTAGCAGGTGTACCCCGACCCGGGACAAAAAAGCTCGAAGGGCGCACCGGGCAACGTCGGCGCGTAGCCGCACTGCATCGCCCCTCGTGCCGGATCCACGCGGCATAATCCGGCTTGCCCGTGCGTGGCGGCCCATACCTCGCGGCCCGGTCCCACCGCCGCCACGTCGCGCAGGTTGGTGCCGCCGATCTGTGCCGTGGGTTGCAAAGAATCGGCGTTGAAGATGTGAAGCCAACCATCCTTGCCAAGCACGAACACCCGGTCGCCGGCGACCGCCAATTGCCGCAAATCCGTCTGCACGGCGGGCGAGGAATGAACTTGATCCGTTTCCAAGTCGAGGAAATGCAGGCGGCCGTTCGCCCGCGAATCGGTGAAGTACAAACGTTGGCGCGAAGTGTCGAGTTCGGCGTCAAAGAGATTCGGCTCGCCCGCCGACTCCGCAGGGCCGTATACGATATGCGCCGCGGCGAAAGCGTCCGGCGGAAAACCGGTTTGGTACAGGTGACCCATCAAACACAGCATGTTGACGGCCATCATGATCGGGAAAAAGTCGCCCGGAAATTCCCGTAACCGAATCCACCCGCCACCGTGCCGGTGAATCCGCCACGCCACAATCACGCCCAGCACTGCCGTCGCCGCCCAAAAGAGAACCGTTGCCTCCCGGGCATTGGTGACCAGTGGCAAAACGGCCGCGGTGAGCGCAAACAAGAACGGCACCAGCAGGCGCAATCGCTTCGCGTCCTGCCAACGATTCCAGGGAAAGGCGACCGACGGCACGACCATCGCCGCGACCAAAAGGCGAGAGGAAGAGGGCTGGTACAGCAGGCTGAATACGAACCCGATCGCGGCAAACAAAAAGACGACGCGTTTGGTCCAGTCACGCAGTGAGGCGAAGGCCGGTAGCTCGCTCCACCAACGCCAGCGCTCGCTGCGGCGGCCGAGAAGTTGGACCACGGCCACGATCGCCGCGGCGCAACAGGTGGCCGGGAAGCCCAGCGAGAAAAGCAGGCACAGCGCCGGGGGCAAGCCGGTTTCCAGCGCGATCGTCTCGCTCCATCGGAACCCAAAATATGTCGACAGCGTCAAAACAGCCGCTAAAATAAGGCTTGTCGGCAGTACTTTTACGACCAGTCGACGTCTAAACTGTACTGAAAACGCGTCGCGTGACGTTGTTAAAACTGACTCCAACCGCGTTCCTTGGATGACAACCTGAAGGCCGAGCACCGCCGCCAGCAGAGGGTAGGCCGCCAAAATCAGGGCCGCCGCGAGGCCGACGACCGTCACCGACGTGGCCAACCATATCTCACGAATCCACACCGAGGCACTGCCGGGTACGGCCACCGCGAAGTAGACCGCAGCCGCCAGCAGCAGCAGATCTTCCGTAACGAGAGGCCCGTTGATGTGAAACGACCGTCTGCCGGCGCGGCGCGCGTCTTTGTTGATGGCTTTTCCCCTATGAAGCAGGCGACTTATCCTACCAACGCCTGGGACCGCCGGGCAAGGTCCCGAGATTCGCTGCTTGCCCCGCCGCCCGGAAAAGGTTATCAAAGATGAGCACCCCCCATCCTATCGAGGAGAGTACCGGTGGCGGATGATTTTTATCCACGCGGCAAAGGTATTGGCGCCCGACTGCGCTTGGTTGGACTTCTGTTCGTCGTGATCGTCGGCACAACCGTGGCGATTTTCTGGATCAAGGGCAATGATCCGCTCGAAGGTCTCGACAAGATGGTCGACGCCATTGTGAACTTCTTCAAGGCGGTTTTCTAAACGCCGATCCCGGCGGAAAGACCATCGCAAAAGATGAAATGTCACTTTAAGTAATTGCCTATAAACTTATGAATTATATGGTTATTGTGTTGTTACGTTCTGCTTGCAGTTTGTAGCTCGAAAGAAAAAAGGATGAAGAAATGGAGTTGCGCTCGTTCGCCTCGGCGGCGGATTTTTTACGCGTGACCGAAGGCTTCCTGGCCGAGCGCGGCGCGGAAGACAACCTCATTTGGGGCGTCGCCCACGAGTTGACCCAGCGCGAACCCCGGTCCGGATTGCCGCCGTATTGGGCCGCAGTGCTCGATGGCGAACGGGTGATAGCCGCGGCCATGCGCACGCCGCCCCATCCGCTTGTCATCACGCGCACTACGGATGAAGCGTTGAAGATCCTCGCCGACGATTTGGAGCGGCGGGGCGTCGAACCCTCCGGGGTCACTGCGGAAACGGGCGTGGCGAAGCGATTCGCCGCGATGTGGAGCGCCCGCACAGGCCGGGGTTTTCGCATGTGGATGAACCATACGATCTACGAGTTGCGGCAGATCAAGGAAAGCGCCCGTGTCAGCGGGAGATGCCGCGTGGCCCAGAAGGCGGATACGGAACGCGTTTGGGATTGGTGGGGACGGTTCGAGGATGAGGCCATGGGGGCCGACGCCGAGCGTGCCTCGCATGAGGTGTTGGAGACCTACATTCGTCAAAAGCGGGTTTATTTTTGGGAAGATACGGAGCCCGTGAGCCTTGCGGTCGTGGTGCGCAAGCTGCCGCGTTGGGGCTGTGTCGGGGGAGTGTATACGCCGCCGGAGCAGCGCGGTCGCGGTTACGCTTCGGCATGCGTCGGGGCGGTCTGCGAATATCTGCTCGCGGAAGGCTCCGAGTTCGTTTGCCTCTTCGCCGACCGGGACAATCCGATTTCGAACCATCTGTATCAGAAAATCGGTTTTCGGCCATTGGTTGACGGTGTCATTTTTCGTTTTACGGCCCGGGAAGAGCGCCCGCGGGAACTCGTCGGGGAAAAGTGACGAAGATAACTCCGCGTAAGAAAAAATTATTTCCCGCAAAGTTTGCTTGAACCGATGCCTCACGCCTTCTACAATGGTTAGCAGGAGAGGTGGGCCGCGCAAGAGTACGGAGTTTAGCGATGACCCGAAAAGCATTTCTTATCTGGACCCTGATAATTTTGGTAATGGTACCGCTGACAGTCGCGATCGGGTGCGGTGGCTCGGACACCGATACTCGCGCCGATGGAGGCTTTGGCGACGATGACACGCCGCCGATTCCGCCCGTCGACGATGATGACGACGATACTGCGGGCGACGATGATACCGGCACGGACGACGATACCGGCACGGACGACGATACCGGCACCGACGACGATACCGGCACCGACGACGATACCGGCACGGACGACGACGACGACGACGATGACGACGACGATACCACCCCGCCGATACCAGGGCGGCCGTATGCCGAAATCAACAGTCCGGAAGACGGCGCGACGTACGGCTCCTACACCATCGATATCGATGCCGACATTTTCGAGGTTGACGATCCCGCCGACATCACCGTGACGATCGACAATTCGGATATCACGTCCGTGCTGACCGTGACGGCCACGAAGGTGACCGGCCAGATCACGGCGCCGATCGGTGGTTGGCACACGCTGCGCATCGACATGGTCAACGACAACGGCCCGGGTTCGGACAGCGCGGACTTCTTCGTCAACCAGCCTTACATCACGGTGCTCAAACCTGAACCCGGACAATTGGTTTCGCGTATTCCGCTGGAGGTTCAGGCCGAGTACGGCAACGTGGTGGAGGCGTCCATCGCCATCACCCTCGACACCAACGACATCACCGGGTCGCTCGAGATTTTCGGCGGCGATATTCACGGCGAAATCGGCGGTGTGGCCGAAGGTCCGCACACCTTGGTCTTCAGCGCCGAAAGCACGGCGACGCGGGACACGATTACCGTGGAGGTTAACTTCACGCTCCAGTTGCTGCCGCCGCACTTCGACGTCTGGCTAAGCGACAACCGCTTGTCGACCGGCGAGACGACCGAAGTGAGTTACATCTTCTATAACGAAAACGGGCAGGACATCACCGGGACGGTAACGGTCGACATTTCCACCGAACCGACGGGCGGCGTGGTGATCGATGAGAATTCCATCACGTTTTATTCGCCGGGCATTTTTCAGGTGTTTGTCGGCACGTTCTACAGCTCCACGTATTACACGGGCACGACCGTGGCGATCGTTACGGCGTCCGACCCGTACAACATCGACTTGACGCTTAATCCCACGGAAATCGCGGCCGGCGAGTCGACCTTCGCCGACTGGACCGTTACCGATGAAGACGGCAACGAGCTTCCCTCCGCGCCGGTGGCGTTTTTGTTCGATCCGCCCGTGGGCGTGACGAGGAACGGCTCGGAATTTACGATGACGCGCGCCGGTACGGTTTTCGTGACAGCCAACGTGATCGGCACCGACGTGTACGATACCGAGGCGGTTACCGTGAATCCGGGTCCGCCGTATCGACTCCATCTCGAATGCGAACCGCCGACGATCGACGTGGGTGAAACCGTCACCTGTTTCGTTGAGATGTTGGATGAATTCGACAACCTCATTCCCGACGAGCCGTATATCTACGAGGTAACGCCCAACATCGGGGCGACGATCATCGGCGACGAAATCACCTTCGATAATTCGGGTTATTTCGTGGTCTCCGCGACCTCGTCGAACTTTCCGGCGTACGACGACGACACGGTTGTGCAGGTAACCAGCTCAACGACGCCGGGTATCGAAATCACGAGTCCGGAACGCGCGCTCTACACGAGCGCCGCCGCCGTGGACGTTACCGGCTACATTTACGACGCCGACTTGTTGGATCCGGATACAACGGTCTACATGAACGAAATGGCGATCTATTTCGACTGGATGACCGGCGGATTCGGACCGGAAGAATTTACGCTGGCCAACGGCTTGAACGTCATCGAGCTGGAAGTCGTCGTCGATGAAGGCGGCCCTGCCGAACAGCGGGCGCGAGCCTCCACCAGTGTGTTGTACGCACAGTTTGAGTGGGCGAACGGAGCCACCGTGGAAGACGCGGTCGGGTTCCGTATCACCGATTACGGCTTCGACGATTTGGAAGCCGTGATCGAATCGTTCATCACCGATATCGACTTCGAAGAAATCATCATGGGCCTCAACCCGCTCTTCGACGAGAAGGTCGAGGTTTGGGGAATCACGATCGCCAGCGCCCGCGCCAACGTCACCGACGTAGAGTACGATCCGCCGACCGTGAATCTCGACGTGCAAACCGCGGCGATGGACACCTCGGCGCAGATGACCAACGTCGTGCTCGACTTCAACGTACGCGGCACGATTCTCGGCATCGGCTATTCGATCTCCGGCGACGTGTCGGTTGCGGCGGTCGATCTGTTTACGACGACGAACTTGTGGCTCGACCCGGCTACGGGCGAGATCATTGCCGAAATGGGCTACTTCGACGTCAGCCTTTCAGGCTTCAACGTCAGCATCAGCGGTTTCCCGGATGAACTGATCGACCTGTTTGAAGATACCGTCGCCGACGCCGTCGAGGATGCGGCGCGCGACGCGCTCCAGCAAATGATTCCGCCGTTGCTGCAAGAACTGCTCGGCGACATTGAGTTCGTCTTTGATGTCTCGTTGGGAGGCGTGGACTTTGCGTTCACCGCGCTGCCGGCCGAATTGGTGCTCGACGACGTGGGCATGACCACGTGGCTGGATGCCGACGTGGCGGCGTCATACCACGACCCGTCGGTGCGACCCTTCAACGGTTCGATCAAAACGCCGGGTAACCGGCCCGATATGGGGGCGAACACGATTCCCTTCATCGGGCAGGATTACGGCATCGGCGTGGCAATGTCCGACGATGTCATGAACCGCTTGCTGTACGAGTTGTACCGAACCGGCATGCTGCACCTGGATGCCGACGACGCGCTCAACGCGTGCGATCCGGTGTTCTACCTGCTGCTGCCGCAGATTTGCGACGAATACGGCACGGGCATGGGCGACAACGTGCCGCTGGATGTCAAAATCCGGCCTCAGTTGCCGCCGGTTTTCCGCTTCAGCCAGACCAAGTCCGGCACGCTGGAAACCGAGATACAGCTCGGTGACATGTTCATCTACCTGTACGCGGACGGCGCGGGCGGCCCCGAGCCGGTGTTGACGATTGCGGTCAGTTCGAAAATCCCAGTGGATATTACCCACGATTGGGGTACGAACTCGCTGAACCTGGAATTCGGCGACGTTTTGGCGGTGGCCGATACGATCAACAACCCGCTGGATATGCCGGAGAACCTGTTCGAGGGCTTTGCGCCGCTCGTGGTCGAGTTGCTGCTGCCGATTCTCAACGAGTTCCTGGGTGGCGTCGTGCTGCCGTCGTTTGAAATCGGCGGCGACGAATACCTGATTCAGGTCGCGCATATCCTGTACATCGGTTCCAATCTGGACTTCATGGGCATCTACGGCGCAATCGCGCCCGCGACGCCCTAAGGCCCGAAAAACACCTTCACGAGGCGCGGCATATGCCGCGCCTTTTTTATGCCCGCGCGAGGGACGCTGTTTGCTTTTGCGGTGGCGTCCGCCTACAATCAAAGTCGTTTTTGGATATGGGGAAAAACAATGATTTTTGAACGATTTTCTTGGTTGGTGCGAATCCTGTTGCCGTTGTTGCTCGTTTCACTTGGAAGCGTTGCGTGGGCGGACTCGTTGTCGCTTGCGCCGGCGGACGCACACCGTTTTTCGGCCGAATTCGACGAATACGGAGCGCAGATCACGGGGCTGGACGATTGGCAGGCCGATTTCGTGATGACGGCGTTCGGGAGAGAGGACGACACCCGTGTCGTGGAGACCGTCTCGCCCAGCCAAGCGCTGCGGGTCAGCCACCAACTCGGGTTGGGCGGTGAACTGCGCGTGTTCGAGGTCGTCGAATACGAGCGGCAATTATTTCATGAATGGTACGGCGCGGGGCCCGAAGGCCTGCGTTTGGGATTCGTGGTCGATTGGCGTCTTGCGGGCGCTGGTCTGCTGGTTTTCCAGGGCGAGTTCAACGGGGATTTGTCGGGACAAGCCGCGGCCTCCGGCGTCCAAGTGGTTTTTCGCGCGAGCGACGCGAAAGTACTCGCGTTGCAGGGTTTGCTCGCGGTTGACGCCACGGGCGTGGAGTTGCCGGCCTGGATGGAATACGAAGACGCCGGCGGCGTGGGCGTGCTGCGGCTCGTGGTGGACGACTCGCAGGCGCTGTATCCGATTTACATCGACCCGGTCGTGAGCGGCACCATACCAACCGCCGAGTTTGTGGACCACGAGATAAAAAGTGCCGCCGCGTTTGCCGTTAGCGACAGCGACGAGCTTTTCTACGCCGGTCTGTTGGATGCCGAAACGACGTTCGCGGCCCGATTCGCCGATCACAACGAAAGTTGGCGCACGGCGTTGCCACTCGAACTTAGCGGCGATATCTCCGTTGTGGCCGCCGCCGATGACGGCGGTGTGTACCTTGCCGGGGCGACCGGCGTGGAAGGCGGTTTGCTGATCACGAAGCTATCGGCGGGCGGCAAGGTGGCCGGGCGCTCGGTCGTGGTCGATCTGGATTGGGCCGATTGGCTTCTGGAAACCGAAGACGGCCTGTACGTGGCCGGCGGGCGGCGACTCAACGGTGAGGACGCGGTCGAAACCGGTGTCGTGAAGCTTTCGAAAGATATGCGGCAAACGGCGCCCTTGTGGTTTGCGCCAAACGATACGCTCGTGGAGATCGCCGACGGCGCGGCACGGGACGACGGGATTTTGCTGGCCGGTACCGCCGAGGTTTTCGGCGAGCGCTCTTTATCGGTGTGGGCCGTGGGCGGTGACGGCGCAACGAAGTGGCAGGCCGATCTCCCATGGACGGACAGTGAATCATCAACCGGAGCGGCGTTGCGGGTCGGGACGGACGGCTCGGTGTACGCGACCGGCTCGCTGGAAAACGAAGCGGGCGGGCGCGATATTCTCACTCTCAAATTCGGCGCGGACGGCCGGTTGTTGTGGAAGACGCGCTACGACGGCGCGGTGGGCGGCGACGACTACGCCGCGGCCATCGTGCTCGACGGCGCGGGCAATGTGCTGGTCGGCGGCGCGTCACAGGGCGCGGGCGGCGACTACGACGCGATCACGCTGAAGTACTTCGATCGCGGTCACGGAGCCGAACTCGCGTGGCAGGCGGTCTATGACGGCACCGGCGCGGGGGACGACTTCGGCGCTCGCTTGGCCGTGAGTGACACGGGCTACGTCTACGCGGCGGTCGCCTCGTGGGGCGCGGGGTCCGGCCTCGACATGGTAACGATTTGCTATGCCGACGCGGGCGAGTACGTCCTCGAGGATTGGGTTGCCCGGTACGACGCGCCGGCCGGCGGCGATCAACGGCCGCGGGCGTTGCGGTTGACGAGTAACTTCGAAGTGCTGGTCGCCGGTACCAGTCGCGACGCGACCGAAGCGGGCGAGGGTGTGGCCGTTGCCTTGTACAAGGCCTGCGTCGGCTGTCTTATCGACGAAGTGTGCGTGCAGGTGGGCGAGATGGCGCCGGGCAATGACTGCTTGTATTGCGCGCAGGTGGGCGACGAGGCGTGGACGGCGGTCGAGGACGGCGATCCGTGCGATGACGTGATGTTTTGCAACGGAGAGGACTCCTGCCTGAGCGGCGAGTGCACCGAGCATACCGGCGATCCGTGTACCGATGATGGGGTGTACTGCAACGGGCCGGAGTTCTGCAACGACATCGACGACATTTGCGAAAGCGGGCCGGCGCCTATCTGTCCCGACGATGGATTCTGGTGCAACGGCGCAGAGGCCTGCAGCGAAGATATCCAGGATTGCGGTCACGAATACGACGTGACGAATCCGCGATGCCCGGACGATGGGCAGTTCTGCAACGGCGACGAAATCTGCGACGAACTCAACGATACGTGCGATCACGGGCTCGAACCGAATTGTCCCGACGACGGCGTTTTCTGCAACGGTCTGGAAATCTGCGATCCGGAGCTTAACGCCTGCGGACACGCCGGTTACGACTGCCCGGACGACGGCGTCTGGTGCAACGGCGCGGAATACTGCGAGGAGAGCATCGAAGGTTGCACGAGTGAAAACCTGACGACACCGCGCTGTCCCGAAGATGAATTGTGGTGCAACGGTTTCGAATTGTGCGACGAGGAAAACGACGAGTGCGTCAGCGAACACGGGCCGGGCAATCCGCGATGCTTGGACGACGGCGCGTGGTGCAACGGCGAGGAGTATTGCAACGAGGAAGAAAACGATTGCATGAGCGATTATCCGCCGGGCGCCGATCGCTGCCCCGACGATCCGTTGTTCTGCAACGGCGAGGAATATTGCGACGAAGAGTTGGATGAATGTCTCAGCGAGTATGGGCCGGGCAATCCGCTGTGCACCGACGACGGCGCGTGGTGCAACGGGTCCGAGTTCTGCAACGAAGAGCTGGATTTATGCGATCACGACTACGACCCGGATACCAATCCGCGCTGTCCGCTCGACACGCTGTTCTGCAACGGCGAGGAGTTCTGCAACGAGGACGGGGATCTGTGCGACCATCAAAACGTGCCGGAATGCCCGGATAACGGCGTGTGGTGCGACGGCGCCGAGATTTGCGACGAGGAGGACGACTCCTGCACGCACGAGTACATCATGAGCGTCAATCCGCGTTGCCCGGTCAACGATGACTACTGCGACGGCACGGAATTCTGCGACGAGTCGAACGATCGCTGCTGGAACCAAGCCGTGCCCTGCGGCGACGACGGCTTCTTCTGCAACGGCGATGAAGGCTGTGACGAAACGCTGGATGTGTGCACGCATACGGGCAGCCCGTGTCCGGATGACACCTTGTTCTGCAACGGCGAGGAAAGCTGCGAGGAAGCGTTGAGTCAATGTGTGCACGCGGGCAATCCCTGCCACGATTTCGAGATCTGCAACGAAGAACTCGACCAATGCCTCGAAGCGTGCAACGGCTGCTTGATCGACGAGGTGTGTTGGGGCGACGGGCAACTCCATCCCGAAAACGAGTGCTTGATCTGCAACGACGATCTCAACGATGAGGATTGGTCGTTCAACGACGGGTACACTTGCGACGACGGTGTGTTCTGTAACGGCGAAGACTCCTGTCTCTCGGGTTCCTGCGCCGAGCACGCGGGCGACCCGTGCCCTGACGACGCGCTGTGGTGCAACGGGGCCGAATCGTGCGACGAAGATGACGACCAGTGCCTGCACGAATACGATCCGGCGACGAATCCGCGGTGCCCTGACGACGCATTATGGTGCACCGGCATCGAGTCTTGCGACGAGGCGGCCGACGAATGCGTCAGCGAATACAACCCGGTCACGCGCCCGCGCTGCCCGGATAACGCGCAGTATTGCGACGGCGACGAGTTCTGCAACGAAGGCGGCGATCTGTGCGACGCCACGGGCAATCCGTGTCCGCCGGGAACGATCTGCGAAGAGGGCGAGGACCAGTGTGTCGAGGAATGCTTCGGCTGTCTCATCGGCGACGTGTGCTACCCCGACCAGTCGCTCAATCCGGCTAACGACTGCTTGATCTGCGTCGTCTCGATAAACCCGAACGCCTGGATCGCCAACGACGGTGCGGCGTGCAACGACGGCGTTTTCTGCAACGGCGACGACTTGTGCCAAGGATCGCAGTGCGACATTCACGCAGGCGATCCGTGCCCGGACGACACGCTGTGGTGCAACGGCGAGGAGTTCTGCGATGAGGTGCTCGACGCGTGCGACGCGGCGAACGTGCCGGATTGCAGTGACGACGACCTGTGGTGCAACGGCGAAGAGTTCTGCAACGACGTGGATGATATCTGCGACGTGCAGAACGTGCCGGACTGCAGCGACGACGGCTTATGGTGCAACGGCGAGGAGTTCTGCAACGAGGACGACAACATTTGCGACACCACCGGCGACGAATGCCCGCTGGACGCCTTCTTCTGCAACGGTATCGAGGAATGCAACGAAGCCACGGACTCCTGTTACTCCACCGGCGACCCCTGCAATGACGACGGCCAGTTCTGCAACGGCGACGAATTTTGCGATGAGGGTATCGATTCCTGCGAACACTCGGGCGACCCGTGCGAACCCAACGAGCAGTGCGACGAGCAGCAGGATACGTGCGATGAAATCCCTGGCGACGACGATGACGACACGGCCGGCGATGACGATGACACATCTCCGCCGGTGGACGACGACGATGACAATAACGACGACAACGATGATGACGATACCGACGGCGACGCGCCGACTCCGCCGCCCGACGATGAGCCTACGCCTCGCCCGGTGGAAGACGACGACGATTCCGGGAGCGGCGGCTGTTTCGGTTGATCGCGCTAATCGAGCGCGGTCATACTCGATTTGGCGTTTCGTTTAAGAACGCAGGATCGGCCTAGTAGAACAAGAAACCGCCGGCCAGCCGCCAGGCCGGGTCGGGATCCTTCAGGAAATCGGCGGGGCGTTCGCCGTCGCTCGCTTCCCCCTGCCAGTAATTGCCGGGCAGAAAATAATCGACTTCGGCCAACCAGTGCAGCTTATCGGCGGGCGTGAACAGGAGCCAGAAGTCCAGTTCCGTGCCGTAGTAGCTGCCGGCGCCGTTGGCGATTTCGTCATAGCGCGTGTTGGTGACCGGGTCGGCGGGCACCGGGCGATCGAACTGCGCGGCCAGAGCGGCCGCCTGGAGATTCAGTTCGAGCCAGTCGGTGGGGAAAATCCTCGTGTACACCTTCCCGCCGATCAACCCGCTACCCTGCACGCCGGGCGAAACGAAGCCGGTGCTCACCAGGTAGGGGCCGCCGTCGAAAAACAAGCGCGTGAAGGTGAAATCGGCGTTGACGTCCAGGTAGCCGGAATAGCGCGTGGCGTCGGGGTCGGGTTTGTGTCCGGAGACAAACGCGCCCGCCGCGCCGACCCGCCAAAACGTGCGGCCGTAGCTCAAATCGACGAGAAACAATGACCCCTGCACAGTGTCGATATACGAGGCTTTCTCTTCCTCGGTAAGCGGCGCCTCTTCGTCTTCTTGAATTTCCTCGGCGGTTTCAATGATGATGCGTCCGGGATCGAGGTTGCCGAAGTTCAACACGGCGTTGAAGTCGAGCGCCACATTGTGCTGGGTGTAGAGCAATTGCAGGCCCGCCCAGAATAGTTGCCCGGCCGATTGCGACGCGAAGTCGGCATTGGATGGGCCGACCAGCCAAGTGCCGATGCCGGTGCCCCCGCCGCGGGAAACTTCGGGCGGCGAATTGCGGTCGCCCGCCGTGCGGTCGCGGAAACGCAGGTAGCACAAGTAAAACGACCCGCTCAGGAAAGGATTTTGCGGGAACTGATAGCTGAAGGAGGAATAGACGTCCTCGATGCGCTGGGTCTCCCGGGTGTCGACGACCGCGCCGGCGATGGTGAACTGCCCGACCGTGTCGTCGCGGTACCAAAAGGCCGCGCCTTCGGCATCGGGGTCGCCCACGACCAGCGAGTTGGGCGTGCCGTATCCCTGGCGGCCGATGCGGTAGCCGAGATAGCCGCCGACCTCGTGCTCGGCCTGGATGTAGAAATGCTTGATGCGAATTTCGCCGGTGCCGCCGGTATCGTTGTTGACGCGGAAGTCGCCGAAGCCTTGTTCGCGGCCGTATTCGGGGTTGACCTCGAAGGTGAATCTCCCGAGCACGTCTTCGGAAAACTGGGTCGTCAGAAAGAGGCGGAAGCGCGATTCGACGAGGTGTTTGTAGGCCTCAGTTTCGATTTCGTTGTTGAAATTACCGGTCGCCGGATTCAGCGCGCGGCCGAACACGTCGCTGTTGGCGCGAAAGTTTTCCTGCGAAACATAGAGTGCATGGAAGTAGATGTCGGCCGAGAGGCTCGGGTAGGCCGGGGTGTCCTCAGCCGTCGCGGCGCTTGCCGCCAGCAGGACCGCCACAACGATCAGCGATAGGCGTCTCATTTCCACGGTACCTCCTTGCGCCAATCAACATGGTCGAAGTAGCGCTCCTCCCAAGCGGCCAACAGGCCCGCGTCATCCAGTTCGTCGATTGCAACGTTCAACCAGCGCAGGAAATCGGGGTCGCCCGGTCGACAAGCGACAGCCAGCCGTTCCTTGGTGACCGGTTTCGTCAGCGCCACGAAACGACCCACGCGGCCCAGTTCACCCGCCTTTAGGTGGCGCAGGTAGGGGTCTTCGTGAATCAGGGCGTCGGCGTGGCCTTCCACGACCGCCTCGGTGGCCGACCGCATGTCGGGAAAACCGACGATTTTCGAATGGCGCAGCAGACGCTGGGACTTGATCTGAATCGTGGTTTGCTCCTTGACGGCCACAACCAGCGGTTCGATTTTCTTGAGGTCCGTCACCGAAGACAGCGGCATGGGCCGCACAACGTTTTCGACTTGAATCTGCGGCACTTTCGCGCGGGCAAGCAGCGCGGCCAACGTGGCGGTGTAATACGGGCGGGTAAAGGCGACCCGCTTCGAGCGTTCACTGGTGATGGTGATGCCCGCGACGGCCAGGTCGATCTTTCCGCTCTCCAAAGCGTCGATGAAATCGGTTGCCCGGACCGGCGTGAAGGTTACGTCGCGCTGAGGGTCCAAACCCATTTTCGCGGCGATGGCGCGGGCTAACTCGACATCGAAGCCGCGGGGCTGCCCGTTGTGCCAGAGACAGAAGGGCGGGTAATCGGCGTTCAAACCGATGGCGATCTTGCCCTTCTGCGTGATGGTTTTCATTTGCGGCGGTTGTTCGGCCACCGCGCCCCCGACCGCCAGCGACAACAATACTGCCAGGACGGCAAAGCATAGGATTCGCTTCCGCTTCATTGGCGAGTCCCCCTTCGTGTCGATTTGATCAACTATAGCGCGTTTGAGGCGGTCGACTCAATACGAACACCGGCGCGCGGCGGGAAGGAAAAACGCCCGACCCCAAAGGGCCGGGCGTGACAGGGTTGAGGTCGGTTTAATTTACGATGCGTCGAACAGTAACGAGATGATTTCGGGCAGTGTCGGGTGCGTCCAGACGCTGATCGCCGAGAGGTTGTTACTCCAGAATTCAACCGGGTTCCATTCGTCGATGTCCACGCCGTCGGGCAGGTCGATAGCCATGACGATCACGATGTCGTTGACCGAGCCGATGGGGCTGAATTGACTCGGCACGCGGAAACTGCTCGCCGTGGGCGGCAGCAGCGCGAAGGCCGATTCGTAGAGATCGGAATCAAAGAACACGGCGACGAAATACGCGTCGACATCGGCCTTGCTCTCCAGAGCCCAGGTGACTTCCTCGGTCATGCTGTTGTAGCTCGTGGCGGCCTCGTCGAAGTACGGCAGAAAGTCGCTTTGCGCTATTTCAACGCCGTCGGCCCAGGAGTCGGAGAAGGGCGCGTACTTGGCCGCGATCGTCATTTTGCTGGTCACGAATTCGGAAGCCAGCAGATCGGTTTTGATCGCGCCGAGAAGATAATCGGCATCGGGGATGTCGGCGTAACTCAAGGTCATGACGCCTTCATCGGCTATCGCGAAATCGAGTGGCGCGACGAGGCGGTTGGGGATTTCCGCGGCCAGCAGGCCGATGTAGTCGGCTCCCGCGTCCGGGTTGGCGATGGTCACCTCAAACGAATCCTTGGCGACGTCGACGGGCAGCATTTCCATGCCGGGCACGCCTTCGGTGTCCCAATCGGGCAGGGCGCCGGCGTAGGGCACGGTCAATCCGTCGGACAAGAAAGCGGGAAGGAGTCCCATCACAATTTCGAGGACGTCGTCGCCGTTGATGATGCCCTGGACGATTTCGGTCAGGGTTTCCAGCGTCAAAACGGAGCCGAGGTCGCAATCGAGCAACACACCGGCTACCGGCGTCTCGTTGGTCGTGGCCAGGTACGGAAAGCGATAGAAACTATGGTCGTTCATGCTGATCGCGATGCCCAGCAGGTTCAGGTCGAGCTCAGGCAGGTAGATGTTCTCGGGTAGGGGCAGGTAGTACGCGGCGTCGGCGGCGTCAGGCAACGTGATATCGACATGGTAATCTTCGTCGGTGAACACGAGCCCGAAATCGGTGCTGAAAAGCTGTTGCCGCGAAAAACCGCCGAACCCCGCGCCGATGTAGATCGGCTGAGTGATCAAGCCCGCCAGGGAGTTCGGATTGGTCAGTTCCAAGGGAGTGGCGTCGACATAAAACTCATCGCTGGCCGATAAGCTTCGCGGGTGGGTGTAGGTTTCGGGGCGCAGCCGGAAGTACATGACCGCCGCATCCGCCTTGTAGGTCCAGCTCATAAAGTCGTTTTTGCCTGCCGTGACCATGGTGGCGGCTTTGGTGAGGTCCACTTCGACGAAACCGTCGGCGTCGGTTGTGTATTCCGTGCCGCCGGCAATGACCGCGGCGTTTTCTATCGGTTCGCAAGGATCAGCGCCGTAGGCTTCCTCGTAGACGTAGACCGCGATGGTATCCCCCGCGGAGCCGCCGCCGATCAACAGACCTTCACCGATTTCTTCGGGATCGGGCAGGGTGCAGAAAAGCGATGAGAATTCCGTGTCAGGATCGTCGGGCGTGGTGTCGTTGTCGTCATCGTCGTTGTCATCGTCATCGTCGTCGTCATCGTCGTCACCGGCCGTATCGTCGTCGTTGTCATCGTCGTCGCCGCCGGGCGGGATGGTCGAGTCGTCGTTATCATCATCGTCGTCGTCATCGTCGCCGCAGCCGATGGCGGCGAACGTGAGGATCATCATAAAGGCCAGCAGGACAAGCAACCATTTCCGTTTCATTATTAACCTCCTTGAAAACCAGGGGGATCGAAATTGCGATTCAATATTAGTCTAAACCATTTTTTACGCTTGGCGTCAAAAGCGCCCGGCCGACCGATGAGGTTTGGTTCTTCCGATTTCTGCGCGCCTGCCTTGCCAAGCGCCGGCATTTTGGGGAATCTCGGCAGGTAGCGATTGGGGCCTGGAGGTGAACGGTCATGAAGCTTCGAATTCTGTTTCTTCTGATAGCCGTTTGTTTGGTGTTCGGCGGCCTGGCCGGGTGCGACGACGACGATGATAACAATGACGACGTCGCCGATGACGACACAAACGACACCGACGACGACGCCGATAATGACGATGACAATGTCGATGACGACACCAACGATGACGATGACGCCGATGATGACACCAATATTGACGATGATGACGACGACGATGACGACAACGATGACGACAATGACGACACGAGTCCCCCGCCGCCGCTGCCGCCGCCCTCATACGGTTGGATATTGATGGACACCAACCGCGATCACATTTCCACGGTGCTGGATCGGGCCGGTGATTTCGATATCGACAACGTGCATTTGTCGCACGGTTTGATCATGGACATCGACGAGATCAACCTCGACGAGGTTAAGGCCCAGATGCTGCAGGAGGTCGCTCAGGAAGCGCACGCCGTCGGTTTGGAAGTGTGGGTGTGGGCGCATGAATTCTACGGCAGCATGATCACCGCCTGTTTCGACCCCGAAGATCCGATGTGGGAAAATCGACGCGACGCCTACCGCGACGCGCTGGATCGCATTCCCGAAATCGACGGCGTCGTTTTGATGTTCGGCAGCGCCGACACCGAGCCGTGGTACGTGCTGTGCACCTGCGATTGGTGTGAGGAAAACGAGCCGACCGGCAACCCGCTGTTGGCATGGATGTACCCGCGCCAGCCGGAACGGGCGCGGATGGTCTACGATGCGGTCGGCCAGGTGGTGCTGGACGAATTCGGCAAGAAGCTACGCATGCGCACGTTCCTGCACCAACCGTTGGAAATTGGCTGGTTGCGGAAATCACTCACCGAGGGCGACGTCGATTCGCGCCTGATGGTGATGAGCAAGGATGTGCCGCAGGATTGGCAGCCGTACTATCCGCACAATCCGTTGATCGGCGACGTGGGCTACCGGCACCAGATCATCGAGATGGACCTCGGCAACGAATACTGGGGCAAGGGCGAGATTCTCAATTCGCAGGTTGATTACATTTTCTACCGCTATTCGCACGACCGGCTGGTGGGTGCCCGCGGCGGGGCGGCGCGCATCGAACGCGGCTCCGAGCACGCTTTGGGCACGGCGAACGAGATCAACGTTTACGCGTTTACCAGGTTGTTGCAGGACGAGGCGGCGACGCCGGATCAAGTGTACCGGGAATGGTTCCAGCAACGCTACGGTATCGGGCCGGAGACCCCCGCCGCCGATGCGCTCAAGGATATATTCCGCAACTCGTTCTATGCCATGCGCAAGATGTACTACACGCTCGGGCAGTGGACGATGATCAAGGGATCGGACATTCCGGATGGCGCCCGTTATCCGGAGCAATTGTGGGCGAGGGTGACGGCCTTCTACGACTTCTCCTGGCTCGACGCGTTCGTCGACTTGGTTGTGCCGACCGAGCAGACGCTGCGCGATTTGTGGCAAGAGGGAGAGGAAGCGCGGGAACTGGCCGGCGACAATCTTGCGGCGCTCGAGGGCCTCGAAGCCGCGTTCAGCAATCCGGATGACTACGCCGAACTTCACGAAATGCTGCGCCTGCACGTCGCGGCGGCGGAGGTTTGGCAACTGGTCGACGACACGACCTATCGCTTCGTGCATTTCACCTTGGGGCACCCCGGTCAGGCGGACTACCTGGAGTGGAACGCGCGCCGGCTACTGGAGCTGGCCGACGAAATCGAGGGCGTGTGGGGAGCGGGCGCGCCGCTGATCGCGCCGGGCCGCATTCGCGACTTCGTGGACGATTTGCGCCAGGGCTTGGCTCCGCAACCCGGCGCCACCGAGTACGTGCAAACCGCGCAGTACGACATCGCCGCGGAGGAGATCGGCGGCGGCGAAGTTCGCCTCACGTGGACCAGCAGCGAACTGACCACCCAATGGGTCGAGTGGAGCGACGAATTACCCAACTACGATAACGCGACCGACGAAGAAGAATTCCTGGCCACGGCGCACGAGGTGACAATCGAAGCCTCCGGCCGCACGGTCTATCGCGTGGCGGGTATCAACGAAGCGGGGCAACTGATTCGTTCCGCGGATTTCTGGTTCGGACTTGATCCCTAACTGGTTTTGCGTCGGTTGGGTTAAGGGTTAGACTCACTAGGGAAAAACGAGCGGTTTACCTCGACGAGGTCGAAAGATGAGACAAAAAGCGATCATGGTGATGCTGGTGTTGTTGTTGGGAAGCGTGAGCGTCGCGACGGCATACGGCCCTTCCACCCACATGCGGGAAGCCGATCATTTCCTGACGTTGTGTGAACTGCAGCCGCAGGCCGGGGTCCAATACGACGCCGATTTCCTGCGTCGCCACCGGCGTGATTTGCTGCTGGGTTCGATCTGGCCCGACATCGGCCGCGTGCTGACCGACAAGGCGGTGCTGGGCAAGGTGGACGAGAACAGCGTCGATCCGCACAACCGTCATTTCGTCACGTGGTTGCTCAACGAGGCGCTGACTGATTACCCGGCTGACGAATGGCGCGTCGCTTTCGCGATCGGCAACCACATGCACTGCGCGGGTGATGCCACGGCTCAGGACATGCTTACGCAGCACATGGCCGTCGTGTGGGGGCTGGGCGAAATGGACGCGATCACCGGCACGATGGATAATCACCCCGGCGGCGAAAACGAGGCGGTGCTTGAGGGCGGCCTGGAGTTCATGGAACCGGCCTTCAGCTACTACTTCGAATTGGTCGACGAATTCATCACGTCGCCGGGCGGCCTGGCGCGCTTGACGCAAATCGTTTCCTACTACCTGGATCGCTACGCCGAGTATTTTTCGCTTGAGGTGGATTACGAACCGGACGCGCTGGTCGGGCTGATCGTCGACGCCTTCAGCGACTACCCGCACAACTTCCCGCCGTGTTCGGCGAACGCCCAGCCCGAAGTGCTGCGCTGGGCGCGGTCTGGATTCGATAACGCGCAATGGGCGGGTGCGAAGGGCATTGATTGGGACGAGCTGGGGCGGGTCATCAACAACGGCTTGCTGGAAAAGGATACCTGGGACCGCTATTTCACCGAGGGCTTTTTCGCATTTTCCCCGCAGATGATGCTGGACTATCACGAAGGGCAGGGTTGGTACGATTACTTCCCGAACTGGAGCGCGAAGGCGATGAAGTCGGGCAGCATACAATCGCTGTCCCGCGCCTTGCCGCAGGTTTTGGTACCCGAGGACGGGCGTTTTCTGCTGGACATGAATTGGTATGAGAACGACTCCACGACGCCGATCACGAGCATCGACGCCGCGTCGCCGCCCGCCACCGTGACGCTTTCGCTGGTGCTGTTCGACTCGCACGGGCGCTTTCTGGACGATGACAGCTTGATGATTCGCGTGCGCGAAGATTCGTTGGATCAAACCGAGGTGGCGCTGCAACTCTTCGACGATGTGAGCGTCGATCCGTGGACCTACGACGTGAACGGCCCGCTGCAGGTTGAGGTCGATTTCGACCCGTCGCCGGCGATTACCAACGGCGCGACGGGATTGATCGTCGAGTTGATTCACGGCGAAAGCAGCACCGGGCGGCCGTATTTCACGACCGACTGGAGCGTCTACGAGCAAATCGAGGGAATCGACCTGACGAAAGACGCTTACACACTGCAGTATTCAACTTACGGCCATTGGCCTTATTCCTTACGCATCAACTACGACGAGGGGGTGACGCAATGAAACGCTTGTTACTCGTGCTTGTCGTGGCTCTTTTTCCGATCAACGCTTTCGCCGGATGGGTGAGTTTGCCTCCCATGCCGAGCCCAACCGAGGGCGCGGTGGCATGGGTCGCGGGCGACGCGGCGTACGTAGCCGGCGGCGGTACGCGCGGCGAAGTATCGGCGGCAGTGTGGCGTTTCACGGTGGACGGCGGTTGGGAAAGCGTCGGCGAGTTGCCCGTGCCGGTGCGCGAGGCGGGCGGCGCGTTCGTGGGAACCAAGCTTTATCTGGCGGGCGGTTTCGATGGCGAAAGCTACGGCGATGCGCTGCAGATATTCGACGTTGGCTCCCGGGGCTGGACGACCGGCGCCAACCTGCCCGAGACGCGTTTCGGCCACGGCCTGACGGCGCTGGACGGCAAGCTGTACCTTACCGGCGGCGGCAACTCGGCGGGGCAGGCGCAGGCGTCGGTTTGGGTGTATGACACCGCCGGCGATTCCTGGTCGACGGCTCCGGCGATGGCGACGGCGCGCAAGCATCACGCCGCAGCCGCGCAGGGTGGCAAGCTTTACGTCTTCGGCGGCGTCAACAACGACGGCGACGCCCCCGCGTATTTGGATTCGGCAGAAGTCTATGATCCGGCGAGCCAAACGTGCTCTGCACTCGCGGCCATGCCGAGTTCCGGCTGGGGCGGGGTCGCCACTTCGTTGCCGGACGGCTTGTGGGTCTGCGCGGGCCTGCAAGACGGCGGCGTTGCGTCGACTTGTCATGTATACGACGCCGATGGAGACGCCTGGACCGACGGCTTGGCAATGCCCTTTGCAGCCTACCGGGTAGCCTCCGCGGCGGCGGGCGCGATCGTGGCGGGCGGCGAGGAAGTCGGCGAACGCGGTTACGAGGTGATCGCGCGCGTGGCGGTCTGGAGGGAAGCTTCGGCCGACGATGACGACGATGATGACGACGACAACGACGTCGATGACGACGACGACAACGATGTAGATGACGATGACGACGATGACAACGATGACGACGCAAGCCCGGACGATGATGAACCGGCCGCGGACGACGGGGATGACGATAAAAACGGATGCGGTTGTTGACATGGCGTGACGCGAGGCTCGTACTTTGCGTGGCGTTGCTCATCTTGTCGCTGCCGGCGACCGCTGCCGTCAGTTGGGCGGACGACGCAACATTGGCGGAGGTCGCGCGGGCGGTCCAACAATCGGGCGCAGCGTGGTCTGCCGGAGAGAATCCCGCTTGGGAACGCTACATGACGCGGGAAGAAGGGTGCCTCGCTTGCACCACCGTTCCCGACCCCGGTCTTGGATACTGGGAAATTCCGGAAACCCGCAAAGACTTACCGGCGCATTTCGATTGGCGTGATTTCCAGGGCGAAAACTGGGTGACGGCGATTAAGGATCAGGGCTTGTGCAACGGTTGCAGCGCGTTTGCGGCCACGGCGTCTCTGGAAACGCAGATCCTGTGGGACCTGCAGGATCCGGCTCTCGGCGTTGATTTGTCGGAGCAGCATTTGTTTAGTTGCTCGGGCAACGGCGACTGCTCGCAGGGCATGGTGATGGGGCTGGCGTTGATTTACCTGCGCCGCTCCGGCGTGCCGGACGAAGCGTGTTTCCCCTATTACTCCATCGACGGCAGCAACCACAGTTGCGACGAGACGTGCGAGGATTGGGAGGAACGCGCCTACCGGATCGAATCGTGGAACTGGGTGTATCACTTCGGCGATTTGGACCGCGTCAAAAGCGCGATCATGGAAGGGCCACTATATACGTACATCGGCTTCTACGAGGATTTCTACGCCTACACCGGCGGCGTTTACGAGCATGTGTGGGGCAACGGACCGATTGGGCACGGCGTGTCGATCATCGGTTGGGACGACGAAGAAGAATATTGGATCGGCAAGAACTCGTGGACAACCGGCTGGGGCGAGGAAGGCTTTTTCCGCATCCGCTGGGGCGAGGCCGATATTGAAACCTACATGGGGCGCATGGTTTGGGAGCCCGACCCCGGTGACGACGACGACGACACTGCCGACGATGATGACGATGATGACAACGACGATGACGACGACAACAATGACGACAATGATGATGACGACGATGACGACGATGATAATGACGATAACAACGACAATGACGACGATGGCGGGGGCGGCTGCGCCGTCTAATCAGTTCCAGATTGTTTCAAAAAATCTTCGCAATTCGGTGCGCAACCAGCGCAGTTCCGCGGTCGAGGCGTTGGCGGCGAGGCGGATTCGTTTCGTTCCCGAAACCAGATAGAGCCCCGGTTGGGCACTGCGGCCGCTGCGGGAAGATACTTTGAACACGAAGTCTTCCACGTGCGGCCACTGGATGCTTTTCGTCCAGCGGAAAAACAGCAAGCGTTTGGTGCGGTCGAAACGCCCGCGCTCGGCATGCAGCGTTTCACGGCCAATCCACTGCCACAACACGAGGTACGCAAGGAACACGCCCACCGCGTCGTGCAGAAGGCCGAAGGCGACCATCACCCACGCGCCGGTGGCGATGCCGATGCCGTTCCACACCACCATGAAGCCGCACCAAAAGAGCGTGAAGAAAAGCAGAAAGGCGTTACCCAGCGTCATACCGGCCGGTGGGATGTCGGCGCGAAACAGCAGCCCGGGAGTGTTTGCAAGCGTGATCGCGCTGTTGTGAGGGCGCGTGAGCGGCGCGTTGAGTTCGTCGAGATCGAAGCCGAGGAAGCGCCGCATTTCCTTGAACACGGCGAGCCCCTGGAGCATTTCGCGGTCGTCCTCGGTCGGCCCGTCCAGCGATATGGAGGAACCGCAGTATTTGCACTCGACGGTGCCTTCGTTGACATGTCGCCGCGTGATACGCAGCGGCGCGCCGCAGTTCGTGCACTTCAAGCCTTTCATGCGTGACCTTCGTTTCTCTTGGTGGAGCCGCGCGGCGACGAAGCGGAACGACTGTTTGCCGCTGCGGTCTCGAATGACAGTTTAGCGGCGCGAGGTTTCTCGGAAAAGTACCGGCGTGCCTTTGAACGCAAAATCTTCCAGGAACGCTTTCTTCTCCATCTCGTGCAGTTTGGCAACGAATTTGCGACGCGACATGTCCGAAACGGGCGGCGCGAGCGGTTCCGATTCAGGGTTGATGTGCTTCATGTAGTGCGTGTAGTGCTTTTGCATGGCCGCGGCGACGCGGGCGATCGTGGACGGCTGCCGCAGCAGCATCAGGACGTCACCGCGCCACTCCTCGGCAAATTTGGCGCTGAAACGTTTGGGCATCGCGGCAAGCTGCCGCCCGATTTCCCGTGCCCGCGTCTGGTTCACTTCCTGGCACACGAATTTGAAGTGGCCCCAGATATCGTAGATCTGTTCCTTGCTCTGCAGTTCCTGCCTTTTCAGCCAAACGAAGGCGTGCAGGCGTCGCCGCCAGTCCCACCATTTCACGGGGCTGTTGAGATCCTCGGCGGGAATGAGAAAGAGGCGCTCTTTCAATAACAGCGAACCGAAAGCGCCGGGCGGTTTGCCCATGCGACGATTCTTGAGGGTCGTGCGATACACGCCGCAGCTCGGGCTGCCTTCCATGAAGACGAAGGCCTCGACTTGAGCCTGGTGCAGCAGTGCCATGGTGGCGGTCAGGCCGGTACGCATTGCGTCGGAAACATCGAGGCCGCGCCGGTTTTTGATCTGCGCGTTGCCGGCCCAGAAATCGTCGCCGTGGCCGCCGACGAGGCGAATCGGATCGCGAGTCACGCCGAGGCCGCTGTTAAGCTCGGGGCAGACCGGCGTCCAGATGAAGTGGTTCATTTCGCGTTCGATTTCCTGGATACGATTCCAACCGCGGTGATTCCAGCGAACCTTCGCGCCGAATTGACAGAGGCTGATTCCGATACGAATTCGCTCTTGCAGGATATACGGCATAGCCATCTCCCGTGAGTGTGAAGTTATTTTACCATATTTTCGGGAGGCCATGGAAAGCGCGAAGGCGGGAAAAGAAACGAGTTTTCAACTTTCGGAAGTTGGGCCGGGCGGCTTTCGTTTTTCCCACTGTTTGGTAGATTGGAAAACACGCCGAAGGGGGGAAGAAGATGAAAACAAGGATCGGCGGCTGCGTGGTGGGTTTGTTGTTACTCGTTGTGGCGGCGGCCGTATGGGCCGGGCCGAAACCGCGCGCCGGGTGGATGGTTATTTGCGGTACGTTTGACGATACGCCGGCGGCCTGGCGACTGCGCGACAAAGTCGATGCCCAAATCGAAAAGCCCGCGCGGGTTATCGAAACCGACGAATACGAAAATCTGACGCCGGGCCTGAAGATCATCAGCGCCGGTCTGTACTCTGCGAAAAAGAAAGCCGCGAGCGTGAGCGAGAAACTCGGCGCCAACGGCGTGAAGTGCTACGTGAAAAAGACGGCACTCAAGCAATCGCCCGCGGGACGGATCATTTACGTCGGCGACCAAGACACGATGTGGTTTTGCTTTCGACACCGCGGCGCGGCGCTGGCTTATAACACCTGCGCGCAACGCATCGGCAAGGGCGACCGGCTGTTGCGGCCCCATATTGCAAAGAGCAAAGGATCGTACGGCTATCAAACGGTGCGCGTGATGCGTGCCAATGAATTCGGAGACGATTCGCCGTGCGAGGATTTGGTGGGGTATTCGGGATCGGTCGGCGAAACCAAAAAGCTGGGTCAGGCACTCAAGGGAAAAAAGGCGCGCGCTGAAGCGATAGCGGCGTTTCGGGAGTTCGCCGAGAAAAAGAGCAAGCTGAAGTTTTCCCGGTTACGGCTTTCGGCCGCGGTGAAGGTTGACGTCACCGGCGACGGAGTTGCTGACACGGTCATCGGCATCGGGGCGGGGATCGGGCAACCGCAGATGAAGGTGATCGGCAATGTGGTTTCGGCGGTCGCGGTGATCCCGGGCGGTGAATCGACCAAGCGGGTGATTCCCCTGTTTTGGCATGCCGTGCCGCACGAGAAGGCGCAAGGCGATTTCTACACGGCAAGCATTTACGGTCGATTGGCCGGGTTCGCGGACGTCAACGGCGACGGACGCATCGACGTGCTGGTGGAGACGGGCTACTACGAAGGAACCGGCTTGATCGCCTACACGATTGAAAAAGGCAAGGCCAAGGAGATGGCGAGCAACGGCTGCGGCGCGTAATTCCAAGCGACGCGAAGCGCCCCAAGTCTCCCGCGGTTCGTTGCGACGCTGTCAGCGGTCGAGGTTGTCCAACACCACACTCCACGGCACCCCGCCATCGGCTTCGGTGTCGTCGTCATCATCGCCGTTGGTAAGCACACCCTCGGGACATCCGGGACCCGTCACCACGTCCAGGTAGTCGATCGTGTAGTCGCCGACGCTGCCGTCGGCGGAGGTGATGTTGATGTAGTGCGGGCAGGGCTCGTCGACCGTGATGGTCAGCGAGCATTGCTCCCGTTCGCCGGGACCGGAGTCGTCGCAAAAGCCGATTACCTGCGGATTGCTGTAATTGCAGGCGGGCAATTGCACCCATTCGAATTGCAGGTCCAGGTCGGCTTGCGCCGGCTGAATCCCCACCGTGACTGTGTCGGAGCAGGCCGCTTCCAAGCCGAAGAAATCCAGGTCCATATAGGGCGGAGGCCCGTCCTTTTGGCAGATCGTCAGCGTCGCTCCCGCGCTATAGGGGTCGACGATGGAGTAAAAGCCGGCGTAGCCCGGTTCGATCGGCAGGTCGTTGTCTTCGTACGCGTCGTCGCGGCAGGCCACGCAGGAGGCGACGTCGCGGCGTTGCCCGGGGTCGTACTCCAGCACGCACCATTCGCTTTCATCGTCGCAATCGATCGTCGTCCAATCCGGGTAGGCCCACGTGCCCGTGCACATTTCGTCGTTCCCGGCGCAGAATTGTTCGTTGAGGCGGGTCTGCTTGTCGTCGCCGCGAGCCGGGCCGGTGCACTGGTCTTCGTCCCGGTCGTCGCACGGGTACTGAGTGCTGTGATACGCGAAGCCGTCGTCGCAGCATGGATTTTGCACGAGGCACAGGCAGTCGGGCGGGTCGTTGACGTTATCGCAATTGTTGTCGATGCCGTCGCATCGCTCCGGCGCGCCGGGGTGGATGTTCGGGTTGCCATCGTTGCAGTCGTCGCCGGGCTCTTGGTGACACTCCTCGGGCCAGCAATCGAATCCGAAATAGAAGCAGTCGCCGTCCGGATTTTCGTTGAAGTACGTGTCGTGATCGCCGTCGCAGTAGTAGTCGGCGATGCAGTCGCCGCCGGCAACCGGCCAGTTGAGGTCGAACACGGTCATTTCGCCGCTGGCCAACATGTAGCCCAGAATTTCCACTTCGGCGCCCGCCAATCCCTCCACGCCCAGCGACATTCCCCACTCGCAATCAGGCAGCAGCTTCAATTCCAGCAAGCCGTAGGGCCCCATTTTTACGTACGGCCCGGCGACGCTGTACAACTTGAAACCCGCGTTCAAATGCGCCCATCCCTTGACGGAGGCATTCAGCGATGCGTCGAACTCGGGGCCGATCACCTCATACGTGAAGTTCTCGGAAGCCAACGGCGACCACTGCCCGTCCTGGTAAACGACGCCCACTGATACGTCGGCCGCGACCACCGTGCCCGCGACGAGCGTCGCTTCGGCCGTCGCCTTCGCCTCGTAGCCCAGATCGAGCGAAACCTGCGGATCGATCCACACCGGCACGGGTCCGATCATGATGTTGATCGAGGGAATGTAGCCGCTGTAGTCGAAGGAGATTTCGTCGCTTCTGTTCACGGCGCCGCCCGCGGTGGCGGAGACTTCCAAGTTTGCTTCGACCGCGCCGCCCAGCGCGAACAGAAAGCGATTGAAGCCGAACAAACCGATGTCGGCTTCGAGACTCATGGTCGGCCCGAAGCTGAAACTTCCTTCGGTGATTTCCACGTTGAGGCCGGGTGTTTGGTACAGCGTCGTGTTGCTGAAATCGTAATCGAACCACAAGCCATCTTTGGTTGGCGGGTTGAGATCGATTTCGGCGCTGTAGTCCAGGTGCAGGAAGACGTCCTCAAGCGTGGCGCGCGCCGTTTGAATGGCGATCGTCGTTCCGTCCTCGTCGACCTCCGTCACCGCGCGCAGGAAACCCGGTTCGACGCCGCTGATGATCACGTCGCCGTCTTCCAGGTCAAGCAAGTCCTCGTTGCCCTGCAGGGGGAACAGCACGCGGTCGAGTTCGACGGTAGCTTCGGCGGCCTGCTCGTCGGGCAGAATGTGTACGCGCGGGTCCAGGGTCAGGCATTCCGGATCCCAGTCGACCGGCGCGGTGTCGGTCAGGCCGTTACAGTTGTCGTCCGTGTTGTTGTGGCAGTACTCGGGTTGGTCGGGGTGTACGGCGTCGTCGGCGTCGTTGCAGTCGCCTTGATTCTCGACCCATCCGGCGGGACAAGAATCACCGGCGACGGTTTGGCTGGCGTCGGGATCGCCGTAGCCGTCGTCGTCTTCATCGCGATAGCAGGCTGTGGAGGGAGCGCTGTCGTCATCGTTATCGTCATTGTCATCGTCGTCGTCATCATCGGCGGCGGGGGCGTCGTCATTGTTGCCGTTGCTTTGGTCGCAACCGGTGAAGGAAAAGGCGCAACAAACCGCCAGCGCCACGGCGAACAAAAATAGCGACGACGTTTTCATTTTTCATCCTCCCGGATCGGGATATTCGAAAAAGCGATGGTTGGCATCGCAGGTGTGAAATACTCGGAAGAAAATCAAATCACAGGGTGATTCTGGGGGAATCGCCCGAAGCGGTCAACACGGGCGCCCTAGGCCGTTTGCGCGGCGTCCCAACCCAGCATCAAGGCCTTCAGGTTTTTATCGAAGGTGCCGCGAGGCACTTGCGCCTCGGTCGCTTCCTTAACCATCTCGAAATCGAGGGGAAGGAAGGCGGAAATCGCCCCGGCCATCACGACGTTCAGCATGCGGTAATCGCCGGCCAAGAGGGCGAGCTTTACGCCGGGAACGGTGCGGACCTTGATGCCGCCGGCGACGCAGGTGGCGCGCCAATCGGCCGGCATTTTTTGTTGCTCAAGCAGCGTGAGTGAGGGCCAAAGCTCATCGACGCTGGTGACGATCGTGCCGCCACGGCGCAGCATATGTGCCCAGCGGAAAGCTTCCAGCGGTTCGAGGCCGAGCAGAAAACCGCCGGCTCCCGGGGGGAAAAGCGAAGTCGCGATTTCACGGCGGCCCATACGCAACGTGCCCATTACCGCGCCGCCGCGCATCGCCAGGCCGTGGGTGTCGGTGCTTTTGGCATGTAGGTCCGACAAGATGGCGGCGCGAGCGAGCAAGCGATTGACGAGCACCAAACCTTGGCCGCCGACTCCGGCAAGAAAAACGTTGACCGGCTTGTCACTCATGATTCCTCTCCTTCGCTCAGCCCGACCGGCACGGGAACGTCGGGGATTTCATCCAGCTTCGAGCGCTTGATGGCGTTGACGGGGCACACCTGGTAACAGACCGAGCAGCCGACGCAGCGGTTGCGGTCGATATACGAATGGAGTTCGCCCTCGGGCTGGTGGGCGTATTGGCGCATGCTGATCGGCGGGCAACCGACCTGCACGCAGGTGCGGCAGCCGATGCACACATCGGGGTCGACATAGTAGTAGTTGAATTTCTTGCGGTACTTCAGCGCGCAGGTGCCGGTGACGATGACCGCCAGCGGCCCTTCCTCTTCCAGGAACTTCTCGCGGAATACCTTGCGGCACTCGGCGAGATTGTATTGGTTGACCTTGACCACGTTCGTCACGCCCAGCGCCTTGACCACTTCGGCCAAGTCAACGCCGTGTTTTTGCTCGCCCCGAACCGTGATGCCCGTGACGGGGTTGTCCTGCAGGCCGGTCATCGAGGTGGAACGGTTGTCGAGGATCAGCATCTTCGACCGGTGGCCGTTGTAGGCGTAGTTGATCACACTGGGCAGGCCGCTGTGGCACAACGTGGAATCGCCGATCACCGACACCATGTTTTCGATCTCATGTTCGGTGCCCGCCAGCGCTTTCTCCATGCCCTGCGCGATGCCGAGCGACGCTGCCATAGAAACGGAAGTTTTGAGCACGTCGAAGGGCGGGTAGGAACCCATCAAGTAGCAGCCGATGTCGCCGTGGCAGAAGATGCCCAGTTCACGCAGCAGCACCATCACCGGGCGGTGCGGGCAACCCGGGCAGAACATGGCGCCGCGCGGCGGGGCGTCGGTCGGCTTGGTGAAAGCGGCGATCGGCTCCTCGCCGAAACCCAAACCGGCGAACACGCGAAGCACGGTCTGGGCGTCGATTTCGCCGTAGCTGAGGAAATGCTCTTTGCCTTCACAGGCAATGCCCGCAAGCTTCATTTTGTTTTCGACGAAAGGAAACAACTCTTCCACGACAATGACGCGCTCGACCTGCGAGGCGAAATTCGCCAGCGCCGCCAGGGGCAGGGGCCACAGGAAATCCAGCTTGAAGATCGACAGCTCCGGCAGGAGTTCGCGGATCATGTAGTACTGAGGTCCGAAGGTGACGACTCCCACGCGGCCGTCGCGCACTTCGGAGCGCCAGCCGTGTCCGTCCTCCACCCATTTTGCGACTTCGGGGATGCGTTGTTCGACCATGGCGCGCGCCTCGCGGGAGTAAGGCGGCACCTGGTAGTAGCGCACCGGATCGGGCTCGAAACCGCGCGGGGGCCGTTCGACGCTTTCTCGCGGCACGACCTCCCCCATCATGTGGCACGTGCGGTCGGTCAGTCGTACGAACACCGGCGTGTGAAAGCGCTCGGAAACATCGAACGCGAGGCGCGACATGTCGTAGCATTCCTGCGGCGTCGCGGGGTGGAGCATGGGGATCATGGCGTACTCGGCCCACATGCGGCTGTCTTGTTCGTTTTGGGAACTGATTTGGCCCGGATCATCCCCGACCGCAATGACCAGCGGCCCGTTGAGTTTCGTCCAGGTGAAGGTCATCAGGGGATCGGCGGCGATGTTAATGCCCACGTGCTTCATGGCCGCGAATGCCGCCGCGCCGGCCATCGACGCGCCGATGGCGACTTCGCAGGCCACCTTTTCAGAGGTCGACCACTCGGCGTGCAGGCCGTCGTAGGTGGCGACGGCTTCCAGAATTTGCACGGTCGGCGAGCCGGGGTAACTGGCGGCCACGCGCGTACCGCTATCGACCACGGCCCGGGCCACGGCCTCGTTTCCGGTGAGCATGAGGGGCTCCATGAGAACTCCTTTGGATCGGTCGGGATTTCCGTATGCCGCTATTTTTTGATACAAGTTATTATGCCTTTGCTCGGAACCCTTCGCAACCGGAAATATGTAGAAAGCCGTGTGTTTTTCAATACCTTGTGAAACCGAGTCCCATTTTGGCCGGCGGGGTGGGAGTGCTATTGCCGCCGAATCTTTGAGTACATTGAGCGGAGCGGATGAACGCGGTAAGCTGAAGCCAGCCCTTGCAGGGTGAGCATTTCGAACAGGGAGAAGACATGACCACCAAGCCGGTGTTGGCGCGCGGTCCCGAACCGCAGCCCAAACGGCAGCCGCATAAAGAGCCGATGACGGCCATGGCGTGGGCGCTGCTTGCACCGGGGTCGGGGCAATTATGGATCGGTCACTTTTGGCGCGGCATGCTGATGTTCGGGCTCGCCTGGTTCTGCTTCATCGGCTACTTCTGGGGTATCGCCGACGCGTATTTTCTGGCCCAGAAAGCCAACCGGCGAGAAACCTACGCCAACGATGATTTCATACGCCACGCGCAGTTCACGCTGCCCATCGTGTCTCACGGCTTGTTTTGGATTCTCTTTGTCGTGGCGGTGCTATTCGGCCTGTCGTACTACCAGCAACACATGCTGGATATTTATTCCATTCACTGAGCCGTTACGCTGCGGTTAGGAGCAGGTGCACCCTCCCACATCGCCGTCGTCTTCTTCACCAAAGGGCGGCAAGCCCTCAATCACGCCTGAATCATCGGTATCGTCATCGGTCGTCGTATCATCGTCTGACGGCGTGTCGTCATCGGCGGGCGTGTCATCGTCTGCAGGCGTGTCATCGTCTGTAGGCGTGTCATCGTCGGCAGGCGTATCGTCGTCGGCAGGCGTGTCGTCGTCGGCGGAGGTATCGTCGTCGGCGGGCGTGTCGTCGTCTGTCGTCGTATCGTCATCGGTCGTGGTATCGTCGTCGGCGGAGGTATCGTCGTCGGTGGCGGCGAGGATCAGAAAAGAAAAAAGAACCAGTAAGGCCAGCGCCGCCGGTATCGAGAAGTATTTCATCCGCGTCTCCCTGATGTTGTTCGTTTGCGAAGAATATAAGATATCCGCGGGCAAAACAAATCGAGCGTGAACCACCGGTGCTGAATTTTGCCGAGGTCGCCCGCGTCGGTGTTTAGCGCCGCACGCGAGGCATCATGAACGACGGCGAAGACAGTTTGCGGCCGGCCGGAAAGGTGGGGGGAGGAGGCCGATATTTTCGGGGTCTCGACTACCTAAATCCAAGACAGTCCAATGTTGAGTGGTTAATCCAATTTAAGTGTGTTTTTGAAGTGTTGACAGCCATTTTCGCATTGCGTCATGGACGAATCTCTATTAAAAATACAGCGGAAGCCACTCCGTAGGGGGTGGGGATGAACACTCAAGCCGGCCGCCGCCATCGGCACGAGGAAGTCGCCATGAATTTTCTCACCAAAGCCCAGCTTCTACTTCACATTCTGCGTTGGCGTTTGACGTGGGCGCAGCACGACCTCGACTACATAGAGAAGGGCGTGGCCAACCCGAAGTTCATTTCCGCGCGGGAGGCGGTCGAGAAGATTCGGGACGGCTCGGTCATCTTTTCCTCGGGCATGGCGGCCAATACGCGGTGCTCGATTTTCTTCTGGGGCGTGAAAGACCGGCACAAGCGCACGGGCTCGCCGAAGGATCTGACGTGGATCGTCGTGGGCGCACAGGGCGGCCGCGGTCGGGTTCCGGGAACGTTGGAAGAGCTTGATACGCCCGGGATCGTCACGCGGTTTATTGCAGGACACGCGGAGACCGTCAAAGCGTTTTTGCACCTAGCCGACGAAGGGCACATCGAACTGCACACGCTGCCTCAGGGGACGCAGACTTTCTTGCTCGAAGCGCAGGCGCGCGGTGAGCAGTACGTCGAATCCCGCGCGGGGGTGGGCACGTTTTTGGATCCGCGGGTGGGCGGCGGTTCGTACGTCGGCGGCGCACCGATGAGCGAGAATTTCACGACGGCCGCGGGCGAAAAGCTGCGCTATCACATGCCGAAAGTTGACTACGCTCTGTTCGTGGCGCCCTATGCCGACGCGGAAGGGAATCTGTACGTCACGAACACCTCGACATACACCGAGAGCTACGAGAGCGCCCTGGCGGCGAAGCGAAACGGCGGCACGGTGATCGCCAGTGTTTCGGGCATCATTCCCAAAGACGAGGAAAAGATTTTCCTGCGCACCGACCAGGTGGATTACATCGTGGTGAATCCGTACAGCGAGCAGACCGGTTCGGTGCAGCAGCGGCGCTATTGGCCGATGTTTACTGTGGAGCACGACGTGGACACGCACGATGCGGTCGAGCGGCTGAAGTTCGCCAACAACGTGCTCAAGATCACGCCCGTGCGTACCGACGCCGAAATGGCGGTCGGCCGGTTGGCGGCGTCGCTGTTTACGAAGATCTGCCGCAAGGGCGCGATGGTGAATATCGGCGTGGGCCTGCCGGAGGAAGTCAGCCGCCTGGTGTACGAGGGCGGGCTGCACGAGGACATCGTATTTTTCACCGAGACCGGTGTGCTGGGCGGTCTGCCGGCGCCGGGTATCTTTTTCGGCGCGGCCGTCAATCCGCAGAAGCTCGTTACGTCGGCGCAGATTTTTCATCAAGCCTACGATGATCTGGATACGACGGTGCTGGGTATCTTGGAAGTCGACTCGGACGGCAACGTCAACGTGTCCAAGCGCGGCGACAAGTGCATCAATTATGTGGGGCCGGGCGGGCTGCCGAACCTGGCCGACGCGGCGCGCAACATCATCTTTGCCGGCTCGTGGATGGCCCACGCGAAGATCGAGGTCGTGGACGGGCAGATCAAAATCGAGAAGCCGGGTTTGTGCAAGTTCAAAGAGGACGTCAGCGAGATTACCTTTAGCGGTACCGAAGCGTTGAAGCAGGGCAAGAACGTTTACTACGCCACGCACGTGGGGCTTTTCCGCCTGACGGAAAAGGGCATGCTGCTGGAACAGGTCATGCCGGGCATCGACGTTCAGCGCGACATTATCGAGTGCTGCGATATGGCGGTTGTGCTGCCTGAAAGCGGCAAGGTGCCGGTCGTGCCGGCCGATATCGTGACGGGCGAGGGCTTTGAGTTGAAATGGCCGGGCGAGTGATCGACGCTTAGAGGATCAACTCGATCTCGTGCCACACTTCGGTAATGTCCATCGGCTGGAAATCAGGTTCGGCGAATTTCTTGCGGCAAAGTTCATAGACGACGCGGTTGTAGGGCGTGACGACGCCGTGCTCGCGCGCCAGGTCGAGCAGGTAGCCGTTGATCGTTTCCAGTTCCGATTCGCCCTGCCGTCGCTGTAACACGTCCTGCGCCATGCTGCTGATGACCATCTTCTTGACGTTTTTCTCGAACATCCGCCCGGTCAGAAAGCGAGGCAAATGCGAGCCCGCCCACAGCAGTTTCCACGGCGGCATGCCGCCCAGTTTTGATTCGCTGTAACCGGCGGCGCGGGCGATTTGCACGCCTTCCCAGGTCATATTGGTCAGTACTTTTTGGAACAGGGCGCGGTCGCTGATTTCGCGGTACCGGTGGCCGATCAGCGTGGTCAACGAATTGGCCAGGTTGATGATCAGTTTGCAGTGGGCGGCATCCTGGAAGCGCTTGGTCACGACGGTTTCCACGGCGTGGCTCCAGAGCTTGGCGATGTTTTTCATTTCCGGCATCAACTCGTTGTGCAAGGTGCCGAGGACCAACGGGCCGTGCTTTTGGTAGCCGACGACACCGGTTTCGTCGAGCCACGCGTTGTAGCTGACGATGCAATAAACAACGCGGCTGAAGTACCGCGGCAGGATTTTCTGGTTTTCGACTCCGTTTTGCAGACCGATGACGATAGCGTTGTCGCCGATCGCTTCGCGGATCATTTTAGCGACCGGTTCGAGACTGTAATTTTTCACGGCGATCGCCACGATCCGGGCATCGGCGGCGTCGCGCAGGTCGTCAATCGTTCGCGCGCGCACCGTGCAGGGTTCCTGCGGCGTCTCGCCCCAGTACATCGTGATACCCTTGTCGCCGAGCACGTCGCGGATTTCCGGCTTGTCGTAGAAATACACGTTGGCGAAGCGACCGCTCAGCCAGCCGCCGACCGACGCACCGATCGCTCCGGCACCGAAAAACAAGACTTTCGAATGTTCGTCAATTTTCATTTCGTTTCCTCGCCATCGCCCGCGAACACTACCGGTGAGCGGAAGTTATCGTTGGAGAGGTCGAAACAGGCCGTCATGCCGCGCGCGTAACGGAACTGGAAGGGGTGCGGCCGAATATCCAAATCGCGCAAGACGCGCCCCGAAGGCGTGTCGCCGATACGCAGGACTTCCTCGTCTGGTTGCAGGGAATCGTTGAAGAGAACGCCCATGTGTTTGGTGACATTGAACGTCGAGGCGAAGTTGGTTTCGCTTTGCTTCAGTTCGTTGCCGAGTCGCGTATACAGATTCGAGGAAACATCGAACTTCATCGGTTTGCCCTCGCGCGGGACGCGGAGTTCGAAATACGGTTCGCCGCTCTCCTCATGGTCGACGACGACGCACTGGTCGCCTTCATCGGAAATTTCGATCTCATGCACAACCTTCGGCAGGCCCCAGATTTTGACGCCGCGAATTTGGTTTTCGAGCGACGTGACCGGCATCGAGAAACAGTAGTAACCGAAATTCGGGAACAGGCCGGCGGCGAGCATCGGCAACACCGGCACGCTGATCGCCGGGTTATGCAGCACGGGAATCGTCATGGCGATCTCGTTGTACGGCGCGACGCCCAGCACCTTTTTGTATTCGTAACAGGAGAAGATCACGAGCGAGCGACCGTGCAGCATGCTGATTGGTTTTAGCTTCGGATGGGGCATGAGCCGCGCCGCTTTTTCCCAGTCGCAAAGGAACACGCCGATGGCGCACGTGACGTCTCCGTAGAAAGTGGGAAAGAGGTAGTTCTTGGCGATTTTGTCGTTCAATTGCAGCGGCTGAGGCGCATGGCGCAAGTGGAAGCGCCGGTAGAACGGTTCGGTGAAATCGGCGGCATTGTCGAGAAGCTCGGGATCGATGGTGTGGGTCGGTTTCATTCGGTTTCCTTCTTGTCATAGTGAGCCGTCACAATCTAGCAGAGGCTGCGGGGGTCGGCAACGACGTGACGGCCAATGCGATCAAAAAACGCCTGGGTCGGCGCCGTACTTTTCGACCAGCAATCGCTCCCGATATAGAAAGAACGCCGCGCGGCATACGCGACGCGTGTACAACGCGTTGAAGCTTCCCGCCGCCGCCAACCCGACCGCCGGAAGAATCTGAGCGATCTTAGCCCGCGTGATGCGTACGCCGAGCATTTTGGCGATTCTGCGCAGCACCGTGAAAAAAACCTGTTTCTCCAAATCATGCCACGCATGCCGTCCGGCCAGCTTGCCGGCAAGGTCGTCCAATTCGGCAAACTCGGCGGCGCGGTCCCCCGGATCGACCGAACCGGCCAGCGTGAGTAGATGCATGGCGAATAGGCGTTCGGGTTCACGCTCGATGTCGAAGCCGCAAGTCGTCGCGTACTCGCCGACCGCCCGCAGGTTCAGCCCGACCACCGCCATGATGTCGGCGGGGATGCCCCACACGCCCAAGAAACCGGTTCCCGCACCCTCGACAGCGGCGAGGCTGAAGTATTTGCGGGGCAGCGGCCGTAGCAACGCATCGATCGTTTCCAAGGGCAACGCGCGCAGGTGTTCGGCGGCGGTGACCTCACGGCCTGTTTTCCGACCGGCGCGTTGCCACACGGCGGCGGGGCGAACGGTGTAGCGCGCGGCATCGGAAAGAACGCCGACGAGGCCTTCGAATGTTCGTTCCACAAGACCGCCGACCCAGGGCAGGTTGAGCACGGCGTCGCCGGCGCGGTGGAAAGGTCGCTGCACGAGCCGGGAGAATCCCGAAGGCCGGCTTGGCGGTTCGTCTTTCCATTCTCGGATACGTCGCCACGCGTCGATTTCGTACGCAGAGGGCATGGTGGCGGGCGTAAGGGTCATTGACTCATCCTTGTTGTCCTGTGTGGAACTCGGTACGCTAATCATATAACGAGGATACGGGGCTGAGAAACCGCGCTGCGGTGCGTGAGGATCGCAAATCCTGCCCCGTAGAAATCGGAGGGTGTTGGTGAGAAACAAGGTCTTGGTTCTGCTCGGTTTGATTGCCTTGGCGCTTTCCGTCGTTGGTTGCCAAAAGAGCGAGCGAACGCCCGCGCCCGTTGAACCGGCCGAAGTGCGACGCCCGTTGGTTGTAGCCACGACGACGATGATCGCCGACATGGCGCGGAAGATCGGTGGCCCCGACATCGAGGTGGTGGGTCTGATGAAGCTCGGGCAGGACCCGCACGCCTACCAGCCCACGCCGGAGGACGCGGTTGCTATTCGTAATGCCGATTTGGTTTTGGCTAACGGCTTACGGTTGGAACGCGGATTGGACGACCTGATTGCGGCGGCCGGAAACAAGGCCGTGGAGTTGGGCGGGCATCCAGTCATCATCACCCGCGAGGGGCAGGGGGGCGCGCCGGATCCGCACATCTGGTGGAACGCCATGTTCTTCCGGACATGCGCCACGGAAACGACAGCCCGGCTGCTCAAACTACGTCCGGACAAGGCGAACGACATTCGCGGAAGAGCGGCGTGGCTCCTGACCGAGTTGAGCGAACTGCACCAATATACGGCGATCGCCATCGCCCAAATTCCGGAGAAGAAGCGGCTTCTGGTGACCAGCCACGCCGCCTTCAACTACTTCGGCGAAGCGTACAACATCGAAGTCGCCCCCGTATTGGGAACGGACCCGGACACGCCGCCGAATACCGGAGAGTCAGCCCGACTGGCGGCGCTGTGCGCCAAACGAGGCGTACCGGCGATGTTTCATGAGAACTCGGTTTCCCCGGCGCAGAACGAGTTGATCGATGCCGTGCTTCGTCTGGCTAAAAAGAAGAAGAACTTCCCGATCGTTGTGGCGGGGACGTTGAGTTCGGGCAGCCTCGGCGAACCGGGAACGCCGGCAGGCAGTTATCTGGGCGCTTTCAAACAAAACGTGCGAATCATTGTGGAAGCTTTGGCGGGAAAGAAGGCTCACCCCTATTTCTATCAAAAGGATCGCCGCGCGCGTTGACGCACGGCGCCGGGTCGTTATCTTTACTTGGATCGGAGCTTCGCAAATACTGCTGGAAAAATAAGAGGGTATTACCCAAGGAATAGCAACAATGAGAAAAAAACACTTTGTCTTTCCAACATTGATTGCAGTTGTCCTTTTTGCCGTTGGTGCATGGCCGGCCGGCGCGGTGGACTTTGAAGCCAAAGGGCCCAGCCGCGGTCCCGCCGAAGCGCCCGTGCAACTTGTGGAGTTTTTCGATTTTCAGTGTGCCCACTGCGCCAAGCTTTCGCCGGTGCTCGATGTTCTCGTGAAGGATTACGGCGACCTGATCCGCATCGTGGCCATGCCGATCAACACGCCGGGTCATGCTTACAGTGAACCCGCCGCGGAACTGGCGCTCACTGCCGCCGACCAGGGTAAGTTCTGGGAAGCGTACAAAGAGATTTTCGCCAACCAGTCCGAACTGGACGACGAATACTTGGCCATGTTGGCGGAAAAACTGGGCATCGACAAAGCTGAGTACGCGGCCAACCAGGAATCGCACAAGCACCGGAGCATTCTGCGCGCGAACTTCATGTTGGCCGTCGATGACCTCGAGTTGGAGGTCACGCCGACGGTGTTCCTCAACGGGACACGCTTCGAAGGCAACAAATCGCCGGACTTCTACCGGTACTACATCAATCAAGAACTCAAGAAGAAGAACATCGCCAGTCCGGTCGGTGACGTGCCCGAGCCGGCGGACAAAGCCTCGGCGCAGGTTGGCCGCGTGCCGCTCGAATTGATTTTCCCGGTGGAACGGATGAAACCCGTGGACTCGCAACTCAAGGTGAAGGTGGGTGGCCGGGCTCCCGATTTCGAATTGCCGACCACGCGAATGGGCGTCAATGTGAAGCTCTCGCAATTCCGGGGTGACAAAAACGTCGTCCTTTCCTTTGTACCGGCCGCCTGGACGCCACAGTGCAGCGCGCAATGGCCGGAATACAACGAATACGAGGAGGAATTCGAAGAGCTTAACACCATGGTGATCGGCATCAGCGCCGACAACGTGCCGTCGCTCTACTCATGGGTGACTTCAATGGGGCGGCCGTGGTTTGTCGTGGCCTCGGATTTCTGGCCGCACGGGAAGGTTGCGGATTCCTACGGAGTTTTTCGTCCCAACGGCGTCACCGAGAGGGCGGTATTTGTCATTGACACCAAAGGTATAATCCGATTCATCGATGTCCACGACATCAATGGGCGGCCCAGTATAAAACGTACGCTGGAAGAACTGAGAAAACTGGAGCAATAAACCGCGATGGCGCGGTGCGAAAAGGAGACCTACATGAGCAACGTTAGATTGGTATTGGCGATCGCGTTGGTTGCGGCTTTGCTGCTGCCGGTGTTGGCTAACGCGGAAGATGGGATGACCAAAGACGAAGCGTGTAAAATCCTCGGTAACTGCGCCGACGACGCGGTTGCCACCGCGCAAAAAATGCGTGCGCAGTGTCAGGAGATGATGAAGGCGGCCGAGAAGATGATCGACAAGGGTGCCCGCATCATGACGCGCGGTCAGATGTGGACCGACAAGGAGATGGAGACCGAGGGCAACTCGCTGGTGGCGCAGGGCAAACTCATGCTTCATCAGGCGAAAATGATGGATCAACAGTGCAAGATCATCATCGACAGCGCTAAAAAGAGCAAGGATAAGGCGAAAAAGATGGCCAGCAGCCAAGACGGGGACAAGAATCCGGTCAAGGGCGGCGACCACTCGCCGGACTGATTAGCGGCGATCTAGAATCAACAAAGCGATCCCATCTGGGGTCGCTTTGTCATTTAAAAAGTCTGAGATATTCGAACATTGAGCAATTGCCGCATCGCGGCACAAATCGGTTGAAGTTATTTTGCCAACGACTTTTTCGGTGACTGCGCGCCATTCGGATGCCCGGCCTTTATTATCCCATGCTGAATTATCCCAAATTAGATAATGTAATACTGGAAGATTATTTACGTAGTTTTTTGAAATCAATAGCTTTTTTCGTTTGACAATCAAAAACGGGAATTCTAGGGTTAATGCGCTGAGTTGGGACCTTTTGGCGAAAACAATCTTTTACTGACATTTCGATAGCAGGAGGAAAGCATGCGACTCTATGGTTTGATAACCGTCTTGCTGGTGGCCGTCCTGTCTCTGGGGCTGATAATTGCCATCGGCTGCGGCGGCGACGACGATGATGACGATAGTGGCAGCGACGACGATGCTACCGGCGACGACGACGACGGCGGTGGTGATTACGAACCGGGTTCGGGTTACCTCTCCGCGTACGTACGCGACTTCCAAACCAAGGCTGAGGTTCAGGGCGCAATCGTCGAGTTGGTCGACAACGCCACGGGCATCGCTTTGGGTTCGGCTTGGAAGACCGAGTCGGCCAGTGGTGAGGGCCAGGGTTACGTCGAGTTCACAAACGTGCCCGACGAACTGGACCAGGTGGGCGTTCGCGTCACGAAGGAAGGCAACCATCCGACCTATCAGTACTACTTCGACGTAGGTTCGGTAGACGAAGAATTCCTGCTCGTGTCTCGTTCGACCTCTTCGCTCGTGGCCGGCCTTTTGGGCCTCGCGCTTGATCCCGAAGCGGGCTTTGCGGCCGGCGCCATCTATTGGGGCGACCCGAGCGACGAGAACCCGGTAGGCTGCGCGGTAGTGCAGACCGATCCGGATCCGATTGACGGCATTTATTATTTCGGGCCGGACAATCTGCCGAATCCGGCCCGCAACGTCGACCCGAACGTCCCGGAAAATGCGGCCAACAGCACAGGTGTTAATCCGCAGAACGGATACTGGATCGGCATAAACATCGCGGCCGGTACTACGGTCGACGTTACCGCCACCGGCGGTACGAATAGGGACGTTGTGGAATCGGTGACCATTCCGATGTCCTTCCCGGACAGCGTGACGATCGCCAACATCTACTACTCGTTCGGTGATTACAGTGCCAACCCGCAAGGCAGTTGGTGCACGGAATAATTCATAGGCATGATGCCGTTCCGTCGTCGATCGGCGGCGGATCGGCTTTACCCGTGGGAGGGTCAAATCCATGAGATTGAATCATTTGTGGCTTTTAGCCTTGGTAGCGGCGCTCATTCTTTCGTTGGGTCTCGTACTGGCGTGCGACGACGACGACGACGATGACGACAACGACGACAACGACAGCGGCGACGACGACGATGGCGATGATGACAGCGGCGACGACGACACCGGGGGCGACGACGACGATGACGATGATGACGACGATAACGACGACGATAGTTCCCCGATACCGGGTTCTATCGGCGGTACGGTGCTCGACTTCTTGTCGGATAATCCGCAGCCGAACGCGACGGTCGAAGCGTTGAACGACGTCGACGGCATGGCGCTTGATCCGGCGGTCGTGGGTACGAGCGACGCGGATGGCTACGTGCTGTTGGAACTGCCGGCGGCTTACGTGGCGGCAAACGACACCGTGGCGATCAAAGTCAGCAAAGACGGTTACAAGAACACGATCCAGTACGGTTTCCCGGTTGGCGTGACCAACGAAACCTTCCTGGGCATTTCGA
>JAVCCK010000024.1 GCA_030765525.1 Candidatus Lernaella stagnicola | reverse complement strand
GGACGACGACGATGACGACGACGATGATGACGACGACGACGATGACGACGATGACGACGATGATGACGACGACGACGACGATGACGACGACGATGACGACGACGACGACGATGATGACGATGACGACGATGATGACGATGACAACGACGATGACAATAACGACGATGATGACGATGACAACGACGATGACAATAACGATGACAATAACGATGTCGTCGAAAAGAGATTGTATATTTTCGACGATACGGCACCGTTCCCTTGGGGTGGCTGGATGGGAGAACCTGATCCAGGTGGAGGGAAACAACTGGATATAATGAACCTAAATGCTTATGAGGGCGTTTACGCAGTTCGCGCATACATTGACGGCTCGAATCTCTGGGATGGTATCTGGGTACGGGTGCATGATTGGTGGGATGGTCCCGGCACTGATTGGCGGGGAGCCTCAGAGCTTTGTTATGCGGTAAAGGCGGAACTGAACGAAACGGTTAAAATTGTCTGGATGCAGGACAATCAAACGTTACTGGATTGCAACTCGCGCTATATTATAGGCGATGGCCAGTGGCACGAATTCTGTGAGCCGGTGGATGGGTGCCCCGGCTTGGAATCGATTCAGAACGTGTTTGGCTTTGCAACGAATACAGGCGAGCAGGAAATCTTTTTCGATGAAATTTACGTTACATTTCAGCGTCCAGTACAAGCTCCGTCTATTGTGACCATCCAATCCTCGCCCGGTCCTGAATACAGCTTATTGGTTGACGGCGTTCCATTTTTCGTTAAAGGCTTCGGCCAGAATTGGTGGGATTGGCAGGATAGCATATTTCCAATTTATCCCCACATGGATGCGGATTTCGATTTGATGCTGGCCGCGTCAGGTAACACAGTGAGGAATTGGTCGGTGACAAACATGACCTTTCAGATCCTCGATATGATGCATAATAAAGGTCTTCATCTTCTCCCGATGCTTTGGATGCTTCGAGGAGAGGAAGCCGAGGATATGCAAATACCGGATTATACGGACCCCAATTACCGCCAGGCTGTCAGGCGAACTGCTCAGAACTTCGTCGATTGCTTCAAGGATCATCCCGTAATCCTGGCCTGGCTATTCGGCAATGAGACATTTCATTTCATGCAGCCCACGGCAAAAGCCAATGTCGACCAGAATCGTCAGGGATTCGCAACGCTTCTTGAGGAAATCGCAGCGGACGTACACGGAGCCGATCCCAACCATCCGGTCAGTACCGTCGGCGTTTGTGCCGAGTACATAGACCTAGTGGTCGACCATGCTCCATCCTTGGACTTTTGGGGTTCAAACGCTTACGAATGTGTTGCTAATGTGGTTAACGACGCGACGGCTTCAGGTTGGGATGGCCCAATCCTGTTCACTGAATTCGGTCCGTTGGGTTGGTGGGAATACCCCGGCGACTGGTGCAACGATTACAGCGATGAGGAACAGGCAGAGGATATAAGAATTCACTATGAGAATTTCATTTCAGGTCAGTGTGAGATCGTGTTGGGCGGAAGCGCGTTTGCTTGGTACGACAAAATGGATCCAGATGCTCCCTGTTGTGGCTGGGGCATGATCGAGGATGATGTTAATCGAACGCCCAAACCACAATACGAAGTTCTATCTGAAATCTATTCCACCCCGACGCCGTGTGAGTAGACCGGACAAATAGGCAGCGTTACTGGGATTCGAGGACTGAAAAGGTGTTAACTGATGCCTGAAGAAAATGAATCAGTAACTGTTGTCACAGATACGCCCAACCCCTCGCAACAGCGTCACCGATACAGCAGGCTGGACGGTAGCACATGAAGCTGTTGCACGTTTCGAGTCGGCGGCGCTACAGCCTTTGGACAAGCCAGAAATTTACTCGCTCGCGCTTCCCGCGGGTGCAACAGTGGCCCACATCGCTGTACAGCAACATGAGCTCGCAGCCCTGAAGGCCTTAAAAAACAAGAAGACATACTCACTCATGGTCCTTCAAGGGGTGACGGTAGCGCACATTGCGGCGGCGAACCACACCCCGGCCGCGGAGTTCGTGCTCAGCCGCCCAGGTGTTCCTGCGTCGGAAATCCAGCAGACGATTTTGAAGTACTACAATTCCGTGGCTTCAGAACAGTCTTAAAGTAGTTTAGGTGACGCAAAGAGCACATCTTCAAGGAACAGCAAGCAGACCTCATAGTAGCAAGGGGTAGTTGAAAAGACGGCGTCTGCTCGGTATGCCGATAAATTCATCGCCAGACTTAAATCAAGACTGGGACAATAGAAAAATTCTTTTTTAGTGCCTTTCGTCGCAATTTTTTTCGATATTTTCGCACACCTCACCATCTTGTTAAGCAGGACGCTGTCCCATATTCTGCCTCTATGAAGAAGCTGTTCGCATTCATTGAAAAGCTCGTGGCGGAAGGGTTCTTCGGGACGCTAACGCTGAGTTTTCAGAATGGCCGGGTCTGCAACATCAGGGTCGAACGGAGCTTAAAACCAGAAGACCTGTGACATTCGCATAGACCTTCGGGGTCGTCGAAACCATCGAGCCCCGGTGAAGTTGGGATGAAACACGCCCGCTTCGCCGGGGCTTTTGTTTTGTCGTCCGACCCGGAGGCTCTCGACGGGTGGAGCGAGCGTGGGGCTGCAAACGGACATGGAAAAACTCTCCTTCCTGCTGGAGGCCGAAGCTGGGCTTTCGCTTTGCGGGGATGAGGAACTTTCCGCTCAGGCTGCAGAGGAGCAGCGGCGTTATGTCACCAATTTCATCGGCTCCAAGCAGAAGCTAATCGCCTATCTGGAAAAACACGCCTGACGACACGCGCGCCGTGGCCAACCTCTTTTCTGGCTCCTCGGTCGTCGGCTTCATGTTCAAGCAAAAGGGTTTGGCGGTCACCGCCAACGACAAGCGCCCGTAACCCCTAGAGAAATCTGGCGGAAGTGGATGGGAATCGAACTGACAGTTTTACAAGCCGTAAAACGCCGTGAATCCGGCACCTTACCGTAATTGCATCGCTTTTTGAGCACGTAGATCGGCAATCGACATACGCTTGGTTACATCGAATTACGTCTCACGCGGCATTTAGTGATGCGTTACCTGGCAATGACCGAACACTTTGAGCGTTTCGGCCAAGGTGTCATCGAGTTGTCCGACGTGACGTATTTCATCAGCTTCATTTTTGAACGGAATCGGGAGGAGACGCGCCGATCAATCGTCTGGATCAGGCCTGATCGTAATTGGGTGAGTCGCACGCGAATCCAACCGTTACCGGCGCTTGCGCAGGACTCGGTCTTCGTACGCGCGAATTGTCGTGAGCCACTGGAAGCCGTCGGGCACGTCCAACGAATGGCAGTAGTATTCCCACACGGCGCCGAACGGCAGCAATTTCACTTCCTCGATGGTGGCCAGCCTGGCGAAATAATCTCCCGCCTCTTCCAACTCGCCCAACAGCTCCAACGGCTCGAGCAGCGCGAACAGCAGCGCCTTGAGCGTGGCTCGCGCGCCGATCACCCACGCCCCGACGCGGTTGATGGTGTTGTCGAAAAAATCCAGGGCAAAATGTATGCGCGCCAGCGCTCCGGCCCGGACGATTTCCTGCATCGCGTCGATCAGTTCGTCATTCTGAGTGACCACGTGATCGCTGTTCCAATGAACGTCGCGGCTGAGATGGAGGGCCAGTCGATCGTGAAATTGCAGCAGGGTCGAAATTCTGTCCGCCACCGATTCGGCGGGATGCATATGGCCCATGTCCAGGCACGGCATCACCTGCTTGCCCGCGGCCCAGCTGACGTAAAACTCGTGCGAGCCGACCACAAACGATTCGCTGCCCAGTCCGTATCGTTTGCTCTCGATGCTGTCTTTTAGGTGTTCCGCCGGATGCTCGGTGGCGAAGATTTCGTCGAGGCTGTCGCGCAATGTCGCGCGGTGTTGAAATCGGGTGACCGGTGATTCCTTCGAGCCGTCGGGAATCGACAGATTGTGCAGGCTCGGCGTCCCCAGTTCGCGGCCCATCCAAGCACCGATTTCGCGGCAACGGCGGACATGCTCGATCCAGAAGCGGCGGACCTGGTCTTGCGGGCTGCTGAGCGTGAAACCCGAGTCTGCCATCGGATGCGAAAAACAGGTGCTATTGAAGTCGAGCCCCAGGTGGGAGGCGGCAGCCCAATCCACCCAGCTTTGATAATGCTCCGGCAGGATCTCATTGCGGGCGACGGGTTTGCCGCCGAAATCGCCATAAATGGCGTGCAGGTTGAGGCGATGGCGGCCGGGGATCAGCGCCAGGGCCGCCTGCAAATCGGCGCGCAGTTCATCAATGGTCCGCGCTCGGCCCGGAAACGCGGGGCTCACGGCGATCCCGCTGCGGGCCGACGGGTCATCCAGCGTCTCGAAGCCGGCGCCGTCATCGCCCTGCCAGCAAGGCAGAGATAACGAAACGCACCCCAAGGCCTCCAGCGCAGCCTCTACATCGACGCCGTACATGTCGTAACGTTCGCAAGCGGCGGCAAAAGCGTCTTCGATCGGATGCGACATCACCGACTCTCCATTTTCTGGCGAGATTGCTCGCCGCGCCCGGAAAAACAACGACATTCCGACTGCCGGAAGTTCGCCGAGTGAGAAATCCATTGAGCGCCGACAGAACCCGGCCGGCGATTGGCGCGGCTGATTGCCGACTCCTCGCTCGAATTCGGAACGTGCGTCAGTTCGATCGATTCGGTCGGATACGGACGCAGCGCCGCCCCGTTCGCGCGCCCGGCGCCGGTAGAGAATTCGTGGACGCGGAGGTGGGCGAGGGAACCAGCGATAGGATCAATCACCATGGAGAAAACCGCCCGGCCTTTTGGTCGACTAAAATCGCGCGGCGAATTCGTCCAAAAGGTCGACGATCTTCTTTTCCAGATCCGGCATGTCAAAAGGCTTGCGCAACGTGTCGTCTTGAAAAGCCTGGCGTTCGTAGGCTTGCATGTCCGGATCGTTGATGTCGGCGGAAAGCAGAATGATCGGCGTGTTATTCCCGCGCGGCATTTGTTTGATCTGATCGATTACCTCAAAGCCGTGGCAATTGGGCATCATCAGGTCGGTGACAATCAGGTCATACTCGCCGTTCTTGAACTTCGCCAGGCCTTCCATCCCGCCTTTGGCGACGGTGACGGTGTAGCCTTTGGAGGAAAAGTAGACTTTACAGATTTGACGGATGATCGGATCGTCGTCGATAAACAACAAGTGGCTCATCAGCAACTCCTGCCCATATTTAGGGATTGGTCAGCCTTGTGGCTTGTAATTGATCTTCTTTTCCCGGACGGTTTCTAGGATCTTGATCGCTTCGGCGGTGCCGATCAGACCGAGGATCCGGGTGATGTCCCAGCGGACGATGTCGTCGGCGCTGTCGGCGTTTTCACGGCAGTACTGTAGCACTTCCGGCGATCCGATCGATGCCAGGCCCTCTACCGATAATTCCCGGATCACCGCATCGCTCGATGTGAGCGAGCCAAGCAATTTCTTCACATTGCCTTTGGCAGCCCACGCATTGACCTTTCCCGGAGTAGGCTCAAACAGGTCCATATCCCCCCCCTTGCCGACATCAGGCGTGAATTATTCGTGTAGATAATTGTATCGGGGAACAGGGGGTGATGCAATGGCCTTCAGCGATCGCCGAGATCAGCTCAACCCATTGAAACGATTGCCCCGGCGACCGCTCTTGGCCCAGACCAGCCGGCGGTAGCGGTTGACAGCACTTCGTTCTTGCTAGAGATTCGCGAGTATAGTTAATAAATAGCGGCCAACCGCTTCATCTACATCATGCCTTTCCAACTAGCGCGGTAGAAGAAGGGGATAATCGTGTTTAAGAATCTGCGGGTCAAATTCAAGCTCATGCTCTTTGTGGAACTCTTCGCCGTGGTCTTCCTGATCTTCGGTTGGTACACGTTCGATACCATCGGCTTGGTCAAGGTCAACGGCGAAATCTATCAAGACATTCTCAAGAGCAAGGGTCTGATCACCGACCTTTCCGCCCTTGCCGAGAAAATGGACGAATCCTATTTCTTGGCCCAGCGCTTGATTGAAAGCAAAAATCCCGCTGAAATCGCAGTCTTGATCGACAAAATCAACGCCCTTGCCGACGGCTACCAAACGCGTCTACAAAACCGGATCCAGCAAGCGCCAACGAGCAAATTGCACAGCCTCATCGAAGGCCCGGTGAATGCCGAAGCGGTGAATTTTTTCCAGGTTCTACAAACCCAAGTCGTACCGGCGATCCAGAAATCGGATCTCGCGGGGGCACGGGCACTGTTGCGCGAATCCCTGAGCGTTGAATTCAAAGGCCACGCCCAGCAAATCGAAAAGGCGTTGGAGTTGGCCAACAAAGAATCGCTGGAAAAGGAACAGAAGGCCCGTTTCATCGTGGACGAACGGCGCATTATCCTGATCACCCTGGGCGTCGGATCCTTCCTGTTTGCTCTCTTTTTCGTGGCTTTTCCCGTTGCCCGCGGCATCACCCGACCACTGGCCGAAATCGAACTGGCGGCAAAGAAAATCGCGACCGGCGATTTGGACTGCCGGATCGTGCACCAGTCCGACGACGAATTCGGCAGCCTGGCCGAGTCCTTCCGTCGAACGATCACCTATATTCAGGAAGCAGCCGCCGTGTCCGATTCCCTCAGCCGCGGCGACCTGACGGTCTCCGTGGCGCCGCGTTCCGAGGACGACATCCTAGGCAAATCGCTCAAGTCGATGACGCACTCGCTGGGCTCGCTGATCGGCAAGATCAAACAGTCGAGCATTCAGCTCATGTCCACCGCCACGGAAATCGCCGCCACGTCCAAACAGCAGGAAGGGACGGTCGTCGACTTCGGCGCCTCCACCAACCAGATCGCCTCGGCGGTCAAAGAAATCTCGGCGACAGCCTCGGAATTGACCAAAACGATGAGTGACCTGGCACAGGTCGCCAGCCACACCGGTGAGATGGCCGATTCGGGCCGCACCAATCTGACGACTCTTGAAAGCACGATGAGCCAACTCGCGGAGGCGACCGGCTCGATCTCCTCGAAGCTCTACACCATCAGCGAGAAGGCCCACGACATCAACATGGTGGTGACAACCATCACCAAGGTGGCCGACCAGACTAACCTCCTCTCGGTAAACGCGGCGATTGAGGCGGAGAAAGCCGGTGAATACGGTGGCGGGTTCCTGGTAGTGGCGCGCGAGATTCGGCGGCTGGCTGACCAAACCGCGGTCGCCACCCTCGATATCGAGCAGACCGTGCAGCAGATGCAGTCGGCCGTAACGTCGGGCGTGATGGAAATGGACAGGTTCAGCGCGCAGGTGCGACGCGACGTGGGCGAGATGCGGTCGATCAGCGCGCAGTTCACCCAAATCATCGAAAGCGTGCAGGCCGTACTGGAACAGTTCCGAACCGTCAGCGAGGGCATGCGGTCGCAGTCGATGGGCGCCCAGCAGATCAGCCAGGCGATGATTCAACTCAGCGTGGGCGCGCGCCAGACGGCCGCCTCGCAGAAAGACTTCAACAAGTCCACCGAACACATGCACGAGGCGGTCAAAGGATTACGGGAAGAGCTATCCCGCTTCCACGTCGCCGATTGAGGACGTTCGGATGTTCGTGATCTATTTTTCGGTGGGCGTCCAGCGCTTTGCTGTCGACGGTCGAACGGTGGTCGCGGTACTGCCGCGCGTCGATTTGACGGCCCTGCCGCACGTCCCGCCGGAAGTGGCGGGCGTTTTCAACTTCCACGGTCGGGTGGTACCGGTAATCGACCTGTGCCGCTTGCTGGGCGATCGCCCGTGCGGCTTCAACTTCGATGCGCGGCTGCTCTTGGTGAATTATCCCGCGGAGGGCGAAAAACGCCATTTGCTGGGTCTGCTCGCCGAGGAGATCACCGACACCGATCATCTGACGCCGGAAGAAATCGTGTCGTCCGGCGTGGCGGTTGATGAGGCACCTTATCTCGGCGACGTACACCCCCAGGCGGAAAACATCGTGCAGACGGTGCGCATCGAGCAATTGCTGCCAGACGATCTGAAGGCACGGCTGTTTCGGGAGCCCGCATGAACACGGCGGCGATCGGCGATTTGCTGCGGCAAACAATCGGCTTGGAGATCACCACCATTTGTCGGGCGACCATCGAAGCGGCGATTCGGGGACGCATGGCCGAGTGCGATCTCAATGACCAGTCGGCATATCTGCAACGGCTGATCGCCTCCCCAAAGGAAATGCTGGAGTTGATCGACGAGGTGACCGTTCCGGAAACCTGGTTCTTCCGCAACGTCGAACAATTCCATTTCCTGAAGCAATGGGTCATCGATACCTGGGAGCCGGCCCACGCCTCGGTGCCGCTGCGCGTGCTCTGTGTGCCCTGCTCCACCGGTGAAGAGCCGTATTCGGTCGCCATGGCGTTGCTGGACTGCGGCCTGGCGGCTGACCGCTTTCACGTGGAGGCTGTCGACATCAATCACCGCACCCTGAGCAAGGCCCGGGAGGCCGTCTACGGCTACAATTCGTTCCGGGAAAAAGAAAAAGGATTTCGCTCACGCTATTTCGAACCTCTCGAAAACGACCGCTACCGTTTGCGGAAGGACGTGGCGGAACGGGTGGAATTCGCGTACGGCAATTTAGTGGCCACGGATTTTTTTCTTGATCACCCCCCGTTTGACGCGGTGTTTTGTCGCAATCTGCTCATTTACTTGGAGCCCGCCGCCCAGGAGCAGGTGGTCAACACGTTGAAGAGATTGGTGAAAGAATCCGGCCTGCTCTTTCTTGGCGCCGCCGAGAACCTGCAAATGGTCGCCCGAAAATTCCGGGCACTGCGAAAGCCGCACGCGTTCGTCTTCTGCAACGAGCAACCGCCGGCGCGGGACCAAAGAATCCAATCGCTGACCACCACCGCGCACGACGCCATGCGTCCGCGGATCGCACGCGTAGCCAAACCGGGGAAAGAACACGACGAGTTCAAAAAACCGACCTGGCCGCCTCCGGCCTCGCCGGCGACGGGCGAGCCGATGATCGAACTCTGGTTATCCCAGGCGGAACGAAAAGCTGATGAGGGCGGGTTAGACGAGGCGTCGGAATTATGTCGGCGATGCCTCCAGGCCGATCCCCTGCGCGCCAAAGCCTTTTTCCTGCTGGGAATCATTGCGCATGCCCAAAGAGATTTGGGGAGGGCGGAAAAGCATTTTCGCAGCGCGCTTTATCTGGATGTCAATCATCAAGAAACGCTGATTCAATTGACGTCCATCCTCGAGAACCGCGGCGAGCAGGCGGCGGCCGATAAACTGCGTCGCCGTTTGCGGCGAGCGCAGAAGGAGCCCCATTGAGCCATGACTGACGGAGTCTCCCACAACCGCGAGCCCGGCTGCTGGCGCGTGATCGGCGTTTTCGGCCAACGAACCTGCCCGGAACTGGCCGAACACGTCCATTGCCGTAACTGTCCGGTTTACGCCGCCAGCGGACGAGAGCTGTTCAATCGGCCGATCCCGCCCGAATACCGCGAGCAATGGACCACATTGCTGGCGCAAGATGCGGTTGAGCAAACCAAGGCGCAAGCGATGGCGTCCGTACTGGTTTTCAGGCTCGGCGAACAATGGCTGGCCCTGCCCACACATCTGATTCAGTCGGTCTCGCGGACCCTGCCCGTGCGCCGTCTGCCCCATCGCAGCAGCCGGATTTTGCGCGGTCTGGTCAATATCGAGGGCATCATTCGCCTGTGTGCCTCCATCCATCCGCTTTTCGAGGCGGTCGCGGACGAAACCTCCGGCGAAAGTGACGTGGCGGACAAATCGCGGCTGATTATGGTCGAAAAAGAGGGCGAAAACTGGGTCTTTCCGGTCGATGAGGTACACGGGCTCTATCATTACCAGCCCGACGAAATGAAAAATTCGCCCGTCAGCGCCTCTCGGACCGCCGAACCGCTCACGATGGGCACGGTTCCCTGGCGGGCCGGGCAAATCGGTCTGATCGACGAAGACAAACTGATTGAGGCCTTGAAAAGGAGCCTCTTGTGACCGGGCACGGCCTCAGCGGCATGTCGTTGCTGGCCCTCTTCCTGCAGGAACTGGAAACCCACACCGCAGTCCTGAACCAAGGCGTTGTGGCGCTGGAACAAGATCCAGACGCACCGCACATGATGGAATCCTTGATGCGGGCGGCGCACTCCATCAAAGGCGCGGCAAGCATTGTGGGCATCAGCTCGGTAGTGGAACTCGCCCACGCCGTCGAGGACGGTTTCGTGGCCGCGCAAAATCGCGAGGTGCAAATCGAGCCCGGCCTGATCGACATCTTTCTCAAAGCCGTCGATCTCTTTCAAACGCTGGCCCGCATCCCGGAAGAAGAAGCGACCGACCACCTGACCGCCCAAACCCAGGTTTTCGCACAACTGGCGCAGAAAATCAGAGCGGCGGTGGCCGCTCAACTCGCTGCCGCCAAGACGCAGCCTCCCGCCCGCGCGCCGGCCCCGACGACTCCGGACCCCGACAAGAGCGCGGACACCAAAAAGGCCGTCGACGAAGTCACCACGGCCAAACGCGATATCCGCATCACCGCCAAGAACCTCGACCGCCTCCTGGGTTACGCCAGTGAAATTCTCGTCGAAACCCGGCGCCTAGCCCCCTTTGCCGACGCGTTGCTTCAGTTCAATAAGCGGCAGGGCCGGCTCATCAAAATCCTGGAGGATCTGCGCGCCTCCGTGGAAGGCAAGGAGGCCGGGCCAAACGCCGACCAGCTCGCCCAGGAAGCCATTCTCCATGCGCGGACGGAACAGGACCGAATCACGACCAGCCTGCTCGACTTTGAGATGCTGGCGCGGCGTCTGGATGAAACCTCCAACCGGCTTTACAGCCAGGCTCTCTCCAGTCGCATGCTGTCCTTTTCCGTCGGCGTGCAAGGGTTTCCGCGGATGGTGCGCGATTTGGCGCGCGAGCTGGGCAAAAACGTTCGCTTGAAAATCGTCGGCAAAGATACCGAGGTGGATCGCGATATCCTGGCGCGGCTGGAAGCCCCGCTCAACCATCTGCTGCGCAATGCCATTGACCACGGCATCGAGCCGCCGGAAGAACGCTTCGACGCGGACAAGCCGCCTGAAGGCGTCCTGCGCCTGGAGGCGAGCCATCACGCCGGCATGTTGGTGGTCACCGTGGCCGACGACGGTCGTGGGATCAACCTGGAACGCGTGCGCCGGAAGATCGTGGACCGGAACCTGCTCGCTGCCGACACGGCGGCCTTGTTGACCGACGCGGAGTTGCTGGAATTCCTTCTGCTGCCTGATTTTTCCACCGCCGTGGCGGTCACGCGAATTTCCGGCCGAGGCGTGGGGCTGGACGTCGTCCACACGATGATCCAGGAGCTGCGCGGGCAGATTTTCATGGAATCACGGCCGGGGGAAGGCACGACCGTTCGGTTGAAATTGCCCCTGAGCCTATCGGTGTTGCACGTGCTGATGGTCGAGGTTGGCGGCGAGGCGTTTGCCCTGCCGCTGCACCGCGTCGACCGCATCTTGTCGGCGCAGCCAAGCATGATTCAGAGCCTCGAGAATCGACAGTTCATCCATGTCGACGGGCAGAACATCGCTCTGGTGCCGGCGGCCCAGCTTCTCGGTTTGGACAAGAACGGCGACCCGAAAAGCGCGATTCCGGTCGTGGTCATCAGCAACCAGTCCACCCAGTTCGGTCTGGCTGTCGATCGCCTGCTGGATGAACGCGACCTGGCGGTGCGCCCCCTGGACCCGCGCCTGGGTAAAGTGCAAGACATCAGCGCCACGGCCGTGCTGGAAGACGGCACGCCGACGCTGATCGTCGATGTCGACGACTTGGTGCGCTCGGTCGACAAACTCCTGAGTGACGGCGGGCTGAAAAAGATCGTCCGCACCGTGGGGCAGGCGACCCGACTTCACAAACGACTGCTCGTGGTGGACGATTCGATCACCGTTCGCGAGATGCTGCGTCAATTGCTGGAAAACCAGGGCTACGAAGTAAGAACCGCGGTTGACGGCGTCGACGGATGGAACGCCGTGCGGGCCGAGGATTTCGACCTGGTGATCTCGGACGTGGACATGCCGCGCATGAACGGCATTGAATTGGTCACCCAGATCAAGCAAAATTCAAAATTGAACAAAATCCCGGTAATGATTGTTTCCTATAAGGACCGCGAAGAGGATCGTCGGCGCGGTCTGGATGCGGGAGCCGATTACTACCTAACCAAAAGCAGCTTCCACGACGAGACGTTCCTGAGCGCCGTGGTAGATTTGATTGGCGAGGCCTGACCATTCGTATTGCAATTGTCGACGACACGCTGATCATCCTGGAAGTACTGCGGCGCCTTATTACGCATTCCTCGGAACACGAAGTCATCTGGCTCGCACAAGACGGCGCCGAAGCGGTGGAAAAATGCGCCGCCAAGACCCCCGATTTGATCCTGATGGACCTGGTCATGCCCGTGATGAACGGCGTGGAAGCGACTCGCCGCATCATGCAAAGCCATCCCTGCGCGATTCTGCTGGTCACCACGTCAACCGCCCGTAACCTCTCCATGGTGTACGAGGCCATGGGGCATGGCGCCCTGGACGCCGTCAACACGCCGACCGTCGGCTTGGGTGATGAATTGGACGGTGCGCGGACGCTGTTGAAGAAGATCGATACCATCGCCCGCCTGCTGGGCCCCGCGCGCCCGAGTCCGGAACCGACACCGCCACCCGCCGAGCCGACCCAGGCCGACACGCCGGGCGAATTGCCGCCTTTGATCGCCATCGGCGCGTCCACCGGCGGTCCGCAGGCCTTGGCGAAATTGCTGGCCGCCGCGCCCGCCGATCTCGACGCGGCGGTGATCGTCGCCCAGCACATCGATCTGGATTTCGCGCCGGGCCTGGTGCAGTGGCTCTCCCTGCAGACGCCCCTATCGGTCGAACTAGCCCGCGAAGGGAAAACGCCGAAGGCCGGACAGATCCTGATCGCCGGCACCAACGATCATCTTGTGCTCGCGCGCAATCGTACCTTGAGTTACACCCCGCATCCCACGGAGTATTCATACCGCCCTTCCGTGGACGCCCTTTTCGAGAGCCTGGCCCAACATTGCCCCGGCAAGGGGTCGGCGGTGCTGCTGACCGGCATGGGCCGTGACGGCTCGCGCGGCTTGTTGCAGCTTCGTCGCGAAGGATGGCGGACCATCGCCCAGGATGAAAAGACCTGCGTGGTTTACGGTATGCCCAAGGCGGCCGCCCAGCTTAACGCGGCCGAAAAAATATTGCCGCTCGAGGAAATTGGCCCCACCCTATTCGCCCGCGACTGACCGCGGGTCTCCGGGTCAGGGGAGGAATTGCCATGGAACAGAAGCCCGAATTGCCGACCGAATCCGAACAATTCATGCGCCAGCACGCCGTACGCGTGTTACTGATTGACGACCAGCCGATCGTCGGCGAGACGGTGCGCCGGATGCTGGAAGGCGAGCAGAATCTGGAGTTCCGCTACTTGAGCGACCCGACGCAAGCGCTTCGGGTTGCCGAGGAGTGGGCGCCGACGGTCATCTTGCAGGACCTGGTGATGCCCCAAATTGACGGCATGACGCTGATCAAATTCTTTCGCGCCAATCCGGCCACGCAAGACATTCCGATGATCATGCTCTCCTCGCGCGAAGAACCGATCACCAAAGCGGAAGCCTTCGCCATCGGCGCCAACGATTACCTGGTGAAGCTGCCCGACCGCATCGAGCTGATCGCCCGCATCCGCCACCATTCGCAAGGCTTCATCAACTTGATTCAACGCAACGAGGCCTACCAGGCCCTCGCCGGCGTGGCCCACGACATCAAGAACATCCTCACCGGCATTCGCGGCGGCACCTACATGATGGATCAGGCGTTGGAGGGTGGCGATCAGGCCATGCTGAAACTCGGCTGGCATGTGGTGAAGGTCAGCCAGGACCGCATCAACCAACTCGTGTTCAACATGCTCGATTTCAGCAAAGACCGGACGCCCGCCTACGAGACGGTCAACCTGGCCGAGACCCTTGGCAACGTGCGCGATCTGATCGCCCTGCGGGCGCAAGACGCCGAAGTGGAGGTCTGCCTGGAGGTCCACCCCGACGCCGAGACGATTGAAGCCGAAGGCCTGAGCATCCACCGTTGCGTCTTGAATCTGGCCGGCAACGCCCTGGATGCGCTGCCCGACGACCGACCGGGAAAAGTCACCATCCGCGCGCGGAGCGACGAAAGCCCCGACCTTTTGGCCCTCGATGTGCAGGACAACGGCGTGGGCATCCCGCCGGAGGATTGCGCCAAGCTGTTCCAAGCCTTTCACAGCAGCAAAGGCGCTAAGGGCACGGGACTGGGCCTGGCCGTTTCGCGGAAAATCGCCGTCGAACACGGCGGCGAGATCACGATTGAATCCACGGTCGGCGTCGGCACGACGTTCACCATTCACCTGCCGCGCTGCAAACCGGCCTGACTCCGAGGCGCCTGAAACGCCCGACGCCGTTATGGCCGCTCGCCGTGGGCTCCGGGGCACCGCCTCATCCGGCCTGGCTGCGGCCGGAAACAGGCCGATTAACCCCGGAAAACTCGCATGCACAATGAACCTAAAACTGGGAGCGGACCACCTGTTGCTTTTCCCAGCGACCGACCATGATCCAACCCGAACGAATGGCGAAATCCAATGCCGTGAACGCCTCGGCGGACTGCTGAAATACTACTACCGGGAGGCCGCGTGACGGCCATGGACGTGAAAATGAGAGAAAAAGGATATCTGGCGGAAGTGGATGGGAATCGAATCTGTACAGCACATTTATTATAACTGCCGTGTTTCCGGCATCTTGCAACGATTTCAAGCCATTACAAAACGCCATTTTTCAAATCGACCTGCTCGAAAATGCTCCAAAATGCAAAAACAGTCGCAAAAATTGGTCATTGTGACCATGCTCTTTCCCTCATGACTCCGAACGATATCTGTTGGGGCGGTGTTTTTGTGAAGGTGTTCAAGTCCCATCTAACTCCACAGGCGTGACACTAAACGAACCAAGATGCGTTGTTGTAGTTCCGTTTCGGATTGATCGGCGTCGTGCCAAGGATAAAACCGGAAGGTCATTAGAAGCAAGGCGCTTAGAGCGCCTACAACGGGCGCAGGAGATGCTTGAGGTCATGGAAGAGCAAGGGGTGCGGTATTTCTCCAAAAGCCAAGGAAAGGATGCTTGATTTGTCCTAAAGAATGTCTTTTCTGAGCCTCAGGAGGCTGCGGATCAAGTTGTTAATGAATATCGGAAGGCTAGACCTAACCCATTGATTTCACTTGGTAGCCGGGACATTCTACACCGTCTTGTTCAAAGCATTCGAGCACCTATTGGTACGGCGTTGGGAGCTACCCCAAAAAGGGCGAAGGTTTGACCTTATAAAGAGATATCGTAACTAGCTGAAAATGCAACGTATAAACCAATTTAAAATTGATGCTTTTCATAATACCGAGTTCCCGACCGTTTTACTTTTTGATCTACAAAATAGTCCTGATTAAATGATAAAATATCAATATGATCGTCATAAATGATATGAAGGTGGTTCTCGTAATGTTTGGATCGAGGAAAAACGCGCCAATTTACTGGCTCACCAGGAATTGTTATCGGGTCCCCTTGACTAGGTACAACTATTAAAGCATTATCGCACTCAATAATTGTACCGAATAATGCAGTACCTCCTGATACAACTTCGCCTTTCCAAGGGGCAAGAGTAATTGTGCCCATATCCTGAAAACGAGCAATCCCTTCATTATCCCACGGTGAATACTTTACTATACTTACGGCCCCTGCATGAGCTTGGCATAGTTTGTCATTACTGCCCCAACTGTATCTGCTGTTTTGTCCGAAAATTTGTGAGGAGGGAAATATGCCCTCAAATTTCCTTGTATGTTTTCGCCAGTCTGTTCCATCCTTTTCTTTTGAAAAGTCTGCCAAAAATCCGCCACTCTTATGTGACGACCCAAATATACTATGATATGTCCATTCACAAGAAGAGCAATGCTCATTGGATATCGCGGAGGGTTCTTCACTGGTGTCACCCTCCTCCTCTTCCTCCCATTGTCCAATAAGTTTTGTTTCGTAAAGGCCCTCTGATCCTGCTGAAATGGCCAGAGTCATATATGACGCTGAGACGCTTAGTGAAGGGCAATCCCACATTTTTACTGGTGGGTCTGTAAAAATCGATTTTCTTCTCTTGTCAATTAAGCCCTTAAATATTCCCTCACGTGATGTTGAATAAAGAGTTTTTCGATAAACAGTTACATCGGAATGAGGAAAAGGCAATGGATTTTCTTTCCTTGTAAAACAATATTCGTCTAATTTCCTTTCTTCTAATTCAAGTTCGAGTAAAGAAAGTTTTCTAAACTTGCCTATTAAACAGTCTTTTATCTCTGTATCTTTGAATAATAGTTTCCATTTTGAACCGTACAAATAATCACTTCTGCGGAAACCACATTCAAAAGCAAGGCGCAGATTTTCATCAATTAAATAGCCTTCAACGAATTTATCCCAGTTAATTATTTTAAGGCTACCATCTGTTTGAAAAAGAAATAGCCTTCCCTGATAGAGATAAGAATCCCAATAGTTTCCCCCAATCGTCAGCTTTAGAGGCTGCATGGCTGTCCTTTTATAATTTTCCTGATTTTCGGCAATGGAATAAGTTGACTCGAAATCCATTGGTTTATAATCTGCAAATCAGGAATGTCATGTGCGTTGTTCCGGTGATCTGCTGGGTAACCATGCCAAACTATTACCCCAGCATTACTCATGACAAATTTAGCAACAAAAACCTTTTTATCGTGTTTGTTACATAGACCAAGATAGGTGACCTTGCCATTCACAAGGTGCAACCCCCAGCCCTTTTTGCCAACAATCCAATTTTTGTTATGAACGCCTTGGAAACATGAGATCTCAGCGTTCTCGTCTATCGTCCATTGTGATTTTCCACGCGTCGAATTTCGATGCACGGGATTCACAGAATATATCACCCCTGCGATCACGGTAAAACTTCTTTCAGACATACTTATTTCTCGACCTACCAGCCAATTTCTATAGAAAACCGGAATCTACATGTTTTATTTCAGTACATCTTGCCTAAGTTGTCAAGTCAAACAAATTTATCTACCAGCGCCTAACCGACATAGCTTCCTTTCCGAGAGAGGTATGGCCTTACGAGGACGTCCTTGCCTATTTGTGCGCTGACTTTTGCCTCGATCTTACCACTCTGAAGAAAAGAGCACCTAAAATGAAGAAAGTCTATGAGGATGCCGTCGAGGAAAAGCGGCTTGTGGACAGCATGATCGAACCTCCCTCAAAATAGAGGATCCAGATATGGCCGCATGACACGCTCCACGCGGCATACGCGGGCGAACTCCAGCAGCTTCGGCACCTTGATCTTCTTGGATTCCTTGGCGAAGCTGAGGGCCTCCAGTACCACATCGAGGCCGATCTTGTTGCGGAACTTGAAGCAGTCGGCGATGGTCTTCTCCAGACCGTAAATGCGGATCTTGAACTCGTCGATGCGATGCTCCTCGACGCCCTCGGTGAAGGCGGGGCCGGTATAACGGTATACACGGATCGGAGGGAACTCGATCCTTGGCGACGACCATGCTTTTCTGTCAACGGCAACGTGGATCTCGTGCGGTATTTGGGTCGTGATCCCGTGGAACGCAAGAGCCGAGATCGCACAGATGACACCCTCTGGTATCCGCTTCGAGACGGTGACCAGATCGGGATTCCTTAGTGGCGGCATGTCGGCGAGACGTTAGACTCCCCGACTCATCCGTTCGATCCGGCCCGCATCGACCATCGCATACAGATCGCGGGGATGGATACCCTGGTCCAGGGCCTGACCGGTCCGCAGAACGCCGCCATGTTTGCGAAAGACCTGTCCTTCGCCAAAACTCGTCCGTTAATGAAATCAACGTGTTGTGGCCACGCCGAAATCTCCCTATTCTGTCAGGATGAAGACGCGAAACCGAGGTTGAAATCACCCACGATCTAGTTTTGGCGAGCCACAGGTCAACGAATTGAAATTCGATGACATTGAGGAAGAGAATGAAAACCCGAAATGAGGTTACTACTAGTTCCAAGTGGTTGCACTTCTGGTTGCAGTTGGCAAAATTAAGGGGCTAACGGCTCGTAAGTACCCGTAACCCAAAATGAAGTATGGCGGAAGTGGATGGGAATCGAATCTGTACACCGCATTTAGTATAACTGCCGTGATTCCGGCATCTTGCAACGATTTCAAGCCATTACAAAACGCCATTTTTCAAATCGACCTGCTCGAAAATGGTCCAAAATGCAGAAATGGCCGCAAAATTTGGTCACTGTGACTATTGGGATTTCGCACCGGATTCCGCATATTCGAAAATTTCTTCGATACTCATGCCGAAAGCTCTGGAAATTTGAAAGGCCAAAGGCAATGACGGAGCGTACTTACCTTGCTCAATGCCGATGATCGTCTGGCTGGTAAGACGAAGCACGACGCTCCCCCGCGACCGCCTATCTTCTCAATCGAAGAAGGCTGAACATGGCTTGTGGTAACGGCTGAAGTTCTTCGCCACGTCCTCCACGTACACCGTCAGTTCCAGCGCCTTCTTGTAAATCGGCAGATGATCGTATTTCGCCATTCAAAAAAAGCGCCTCGACCAGGGCTTCGCCCTGGACCCACCAAAGGGGGCAAGCCCCCTTTGGAAACCCCCGAAATAACCAAAGGACCAAATCACCAAATGACCAATTTCACGGTCGGCTAACGGACACATCGCACAACGCCGTCGCCGTCGACGCCGCCGTCGCCGACGCCGCCGTTGTCGAAACCGACGAGCCACGCGCCGCCGTCGTCGTCCGCGACCGCCGAGGACGACCAAAAATAGGTACAGTCACCATTAAGCACCGACGGCCAATAGCATTTCCCATATTTGTAACCACAGGCATCACATCTCTCATGGCATAATTTAAATGAAAGACACCTATCTGTCACTCTGCAACTTCCGCCCGTCTGGTTTTGGGGGCAACCCCGTATCAAAGACCGCAGTTCACTGATCGTAGGCAAACGCCAGTCCGAGTAGCCGCCAAGTTCAAG